>JBCDHK010000121.1:0-9552 GCA_038750185.1 Pseudomonadota bacterium | reverse complement strand
GTGCCGCGTTGGACGGCGTTTTCCATTGGCAACAGGGCCTGGAATCATTTCGGTCTGCGACGCTTCAAGCGCCGCCCCCGTCTTGCAACGCCGGGTCTCGATCATACAATATAGAACGCTGCGTTGGAGAACGAGCGTCCACCCCGGGCGCGGGTCTTTAGGGGGTTGCATGTCCTGGACTGAGGAACGTGTCGAGAAACTCAAAGAGTTCTGGGCAGAAGGTATGAGTGCGAGCCAGATTGCCAAGCAACTCGGCGGCGTCACGCGCAATGCGGTGATCGGCAAAGTGCACCGGCTTGGCCTGTCCAACCGCAACACGGCCGAGACCGCGCCGCCTGCCGAGGAGAACGTGCCCGAGCCGGTCATCGCCCTGGTCGAGCCCGAGCCCCCCGCGCCTCCGGTCGCGCCAGAGCCGGTGCCCGAGCCCCAGCCGGTGCGTCAGGCGCCTGTCGTGCGCGATCCGACCCTGCCGCGCGCACCGGGGCTGCCCACCCCCGAAGAAGAGGCCGCGCGTGTCACGCTGGCCGAGATCGAGAAAATGGCCAAGCGCCTCGATCTCTTGGAACTGACAGAGCGCACCTGCAAATGGCCGATTGGCGATCCTGCTGAGGATGGCTTTCACTTTTGCGGTCTGCCGGCCATGGACGGCAAACCCTACTGCAAGTACCATGTCGCCATCGCTTTCCAGCCGATGTCGACACGGCGCGACCGCTCCCGCTCCTCAGGACGCTGAGGCGGGCGCTGCTTATGGCATGGCTGTGTGGTAGGTCTCGTCCAGCGCATAGCCTGCCGCGCGCACAGTGCGGATCGGATCGCGCTCGCCCCCACGGTTGAGCGCCTTGCGCAGCCGCCCGACATGCACATCGACCGTGCGCACTTCGACATACACGTCGCGCCCCCAGACCAGATCGAGCAACTGCTCGCGCGAAAACACCCGCCCCGGGCGCTGCATCAGGCAATCGAGCAGGCGAAACTCGGTCGGACCCAGGTGAACCTCGCGGGCTGCGCGGCGCACGCGCCGGGTTTCGCGATCGAGCACCAGATCGCCGAAGGTGGCGACATCGGCAGAGAGCGTCGGGCGCGAGCGGCGCAGGAGTGCGCGCACCCGGGCGGTCAATTCGGGGATCGAAAACGGCTTGGAGAGGTAGTCGTCGGCGCCGGTATCGAGGCCGCGGATGCGATCATCCTCCTCTGAGCGCGCCGTCAGCATGATCACTGCGACATCGCGCGTATCGGCGCGCGCGCGGATGCGCCGGCAGACTTCGAGCCCCGAGAGCCCCGGCAGCATCCAATCGAGCAGCACCAGATCGGGCTTTTCCTCTTCGATCAGCAGCAGCGCCTCCTCGCCGTCGGCGCTGACGCGGACTTGAAAACCCTCCTTGTCGAGGTTGTATTCGAGCAGCGCCGAAAGCGCCTCCTCATCCTCGACCACCAGCACCCGCGCTGCCATGACCGGTCCGTCTCCTTCGTTCGCGTCCTACCAAGCTGCACTGTGTGCAGCCTTTACCCTCCGCTCAGTCGAGCCCGCCGCTCCAGGACGTGCCCGGCAGTTCGCCAAGCGATGCCCCCTTGGGGCGGTCCTCGCTCAGCGCTTCGCCCTCGACCACATAATACGTCATCTCAGCGATGAAGGTGGTGTGGTCGCCGATACGCTCCAAGTTCTTGGTCACAAACAGCAATTGCGAGCCCAGGCCGATCTGCTTGGGGTCTTCCATCATATAGGTGATCAACTCGCGAAAGATCGAGTTGTGGATCTCGTCGATCTCGACGTCGCGCTGCCAGACCGAGACCGCCAAGGCCTTGTCGCGCGCGGTGTAGGCGTCGAGCACCTCGGCGACGCGGGTCTGGGTCTCGCGGCCCATGCGCACGATGGAGGCGGCGACTTTGAGCGGCTGGCTGTCGTTGAGATAGCGGGTGCGTTTGGCGATGTTCTTGGCCAAGTCACCGATGCGCTCCAGCGTCGAGACGATCTTGATCGCCGCCACCACCTCCCGCAAGTCTGACGCCATGGGCTGGCGCAGCGCCAGCGTCTGAATGGCGCGCTCCTCGAACTTGGCCTCCAAGGCATCGAGGCGGTCGTCGGCGGCGATCACCTCCTCGGCCAAGGCACTGTCGCGCCGGTGCAGCGCTTCGAGGGCTTGGGAGAGTTGCTCCTCGGCCAAGCCGCCCATCTCGGCAATGCCAGACGAGAGATCGAGCAGGTCCTTGTCGAAGGCGGTGACGGTGTGCCGGGGGGCGGAAGACATGGCGGGTTCCTTGGATCAGCCGAAGCGACCGGTGACGTATTGCTGGGTTTTTTCGTGCTCGGGATTGGTAAAGATCTTGGGGGTGTCGTCGTACTCCAGCACTTCGCCTAGGTGAAAATACGCAGTCTTTTGCGAGACACGCGCGGCTTGTTGCATGGAGTGGGTCACGATCACCACGGCGTAGTTCTCACGCAGCTCGTAGATCAGTTCCTCGACTTGGGCGGTGGCGATGGGATCGAGCGCCGAGCAGGGCTCGTCCATGAGCAACACTTCTGGCGCAGTGGCCACCGCACGCGCGATGCACAGCCGCTGCTGCTGGCCGCCCGAGAGGCCGGTGCCGGGTTGATCGAGGCGGTCCTTGACCTCCTCCCAAAGGGCGGCACGGCGCAAGGATTGCTCGACGATGGCATCGAGTTCGCGCCGGTTGGCGGCAAGGCCGTGGATCTTGGGGCCGTAGGAGACGTTGTCGTAGATCGACTTGGGGAAGGGGTTGGGCTTTTGAAACACCATGCCGACGCGCGCGCGCAGCTGCACCGGATCGATGTCGCGGGTGTAGATGTCGCGCCCGTCCATCTCGATGGTGCCGGTGACGCGGCAGATGTCGATGGTGTCGTTCATGCGGTTGATGCAGCGCAAAAACGTCGACTTGCCACAGCCCGAGGGGCCGATGAAGGCGGTGACGGTGCGGTCTTGGATCTCAAGGCTGACGCCTTTGATCGCCTCGGTCTCGCCGTAGAAGACGTGGACGTCGCGGGTGGCGATCTTGATCTCTGGGCTGTTCGAGCCTGCCATATCGGCAACGGGGCGAGCGGTGACTTGGGGCGGGGTCAGGCTATCAGGCATGGCGTGTGCTCTCCCTCAGATTACCAACGGCGCTCAAAGCGCTTGCGCAACAGGACGGCGAGGGCGTTCATCGCGATGAGAAACACCAACAGCACACAGATGGCGGCGGCGGTCTTGCCATCGAAGAGGCGCTCAGAATTGTTCTTCCAGATGTAGATCAGCGAGGGCAGCACGTTGGCTTTGTCGCCGGGGGCGCTGGGCGCCTCCTGGATGAACGAGTTCATGCCGATGATGATGAGCGGCGCGGTCTCACCCAGCGCCTGGGCCATGGCGATGATCGAGCCGGTCATCATGCCGGGCATGGCCAGCGGCAACACATGGTGGGTGGCGGTTTGCAGGCGTGAGGCGCCCAGGCCCAGCGCCGCATCGCGGATCGAGGGCGGCACCGCTTTGATCGAGGCGCGCCCGGCGATGATGATGGTGGGCAAGCTCATGAGCGCGAGCACCACGCCACCGGCCACCGGGGTCGAGCGGGGGTCCTCGATGATCGCCTTTAGGAGACCATCAAAGAGGTCAACGCCGAACAGCGAGACGCCGGAGATCAGCACCGTGATGCCGAGCAGACCAAACACGATCGAGGGCACGGCAGCCAGATTGTTGATGTTGATCTCGATGAAATCGGTGAAGGCGTTCTTGGGCGCGAACTCCTCCAGATAGATCGAGGCCATCACGCCGATGGGAAAGGCGAGCAAAAACGTCACAACCATGGTCCAGAACGAGCCGACCAGTGCGCCCCAGATCCCGGCCAGTTCGGCGTTGGAGCTGTCCGAGCTCTCCAGCAGGCGCCAGTTCGGCTTGGTGACGATCTTACCCTCACGCTCGAACTCGGCGAGCCAGACCACCTGGCGATCGGAGATATTGCGGTTGGTCTCAGGGGTCTCGTAGAGCCAGCCCTGCCAGCTTGACGCAGGGGCGGTGGCGACGACGTCAGGCTCGCCCGCCAGGATCGTACCGCGGGCCAGATCGGGGCCGAGCGCATCGAGCTTGATCCAGCCGCCTTGTACGCGCACCAGCACCGAGGGATCGCTCTCGGAAAGGCTGTGGACGGTGGTGCGGTCGCTGGCTTGGGCCATGAGGGCGCGGGCATTCTCCAGCGCTTTCTCACGCGCACGCGCATAGACATCGAGGCCTGCGCGCAGACGCTCCACGGTCTCGGTATCAGTATCGGCCCCCAGGGCGGCAATCCGCGCCTCGGTCGCCTCGACGGCGGCTTGCTGGCGTGCGGCCTCGGCTTCAGCCCGCGCGGCCTGTTCGGCGCGGCGGGTGCGCAGGGCCTCTCGTGCAGCCTCGAAGGCGCCCCCCTCGAAAGACAGTACAGCGCGGCTGGTATCCTCGCCGTCACGCGTCACACTCAAGGCGCTGTCGCTGCCGGCATCGACGGGGCGCCCATAGAGCCCGCCGAGATACATCTGCACCTGATCGTCGAGCAGCGCCTCATAGCGATAGCGCGCGCCGATCAGCGGCGCACCCTCCTGGACCGAGCGCTTGACGATGGCGCCGAGTTCGAGCCCGGCATCGGTGGAGACCAGATTGAACAACTGGCGCACCTCGCGGCGCCCCAAGCCGTCGCCACCGCCGATCTCTGCGCGCAGTCCGTCGCGCACCACGCCATTGAGCGCCACGTTGATCCGCGGATCGGGATCGTTGAGGGCGGTCAAATCACGATTGGAGACGTCGATCTGGACATCGAGCACCAAATAGTCCTCAAAGAGGACCGTCGCGGTCTTGGCCACCACCGTCCAAAGCAGGATCACCAGCGCCGCCGCCGCGAGCGTCAGTGCAAGGATGCCATAAGCTTGCAGCCTGATTTGCGCCCAATAGCGCTGGCGTGTGCGTGCGCCCGAGGCGGCCGAGGTGTGCCGGGCCGAAATCGCCGTCATGTCGATGGTGGCGGTCATGCCAGCGCGCTCCTTACTCGTAGGCTTCGCGGTAGCGGCGCACGATGCGCAGCGCGACCATGTTGAGGGCAAGCGTGACCACAAACAGCGTAAAGCCGAGCGTGTAGGCCGGCCCTGCGGCAGTTGCGGCTTCGGTGTCGCCCAGGATCAGCATGACGATCTGCACGGTGACGGTGGTGACTTCTTCGAGGGGGTTGGCGGTCAGATTGGCGCCCTGCCCCGCCGCCATCACCACGATCATGGTCTCACCCACGGCACGCGAGATGCCGAGCAATACCGCCGAGACGATGCCGGGCAGCGCCGCGGGCAACACCACCTGGCGCATGGTCTCAGCCTTGGTGGCGCCAAGCCCGAGCGAGCCGTCGCGCAAGGATTGGGGGACGGCATTGATCACATCATCGGAGAGCGAGGAGATGAACGGGATGATCATGATCCCCATCACCACGCCCGCCGCCAGCGCCGATTGCGAGGCGACGTCGATACCAAGCGCCGCCCCCGCATCGCGTACAAATGGCGCCACGGTAATGGCGGCGAAAAACCCGTAGACCACGGTCGGAATGCCCGCCAGGATCTCCAGCATCGGCTTGGCCCAGGCGCGGACGCGCTTTGGCGCGAAATCGGAGAGATAGATCGCCGCGAACAGCCCGATGGGCACCGCCACCAGCATGGCGATCAGCGTAATCATCGCCGTGCCGGCAAAAAGCGGCACCGCGCCCACTTTATCGGCGCTGATCGAGCCCTCCTGCACACCCGAGAGCGGCGACCAAGTGGTGCCGAAGAGGAACATATCGACACGCCAGCCGAGGCCTTCGAAGAACGACAGCGTCTCGCCGATCAGCGAGAGCACGATGCCCACGGTGGTCAGAATGGCAATGGCCGCTGCCGCCATCAGGAAGGTGCGCAGGATCCGCTCGGTGCGGTTTCTGGCGCGAAAATCCTGGCCGATCTGCCGGTAGCTCACTACGAAGGCAAGTACGGCCATGGCAAAGGCCAGGGTGGCGACCACGCCCGCCCGCAGCGCGTCGAGGGTGGCAAAGCGCTCAGCCAAGGTCTCGCGCAGCGGATCGATGGCGGATGCGACCTGCCCAGCCGCGATCTTGCGCGCATCGGAGAGCACCAGGTTCTTCTCGATCTGGAGCAGCGTCTGGCCAAGATCGGCGAGGCGGGCATCCAATTCATCAGCCATCAGCGAGGCGACGATGGACAGCCCGATCATGTCGAGCAACACAAAGACGCCAAAGCCGACGATGGCCACCCAAAGCGCGGCGTAGAGCCCGTGGTAGGCCGGGCGCGAGTGCAAACGCGACAGCACGCCCCCCGCCGCAGAGACCGCCCGCGCGCGCGCGCCGACAAACGCGGTCAGCGAGAGCAGCGCGATGGCGATGAGGCTGAGTGTCAACAGCATGTCGTGCGTTCCGCGGTCGTTTCGCGTGGTACCAGGGCCGCAAGCGGGCCGTGCTCAGGACGATAAACCGTGCCAGCGCGTGCCGGCACGGTAAAGGATGATCCTATGCAAGGGGGCGGATAGGCGCCCAAGACGGGCTTCGCTTAGAACGAGGCCGGGGTCATCTCGATCTGGGTCATCACGCTCTCGGCGTTTTCGCGGTGAGCGTCCGCGGGCAGCGGGATCAGGCCCTTCTCGGCCAGATAGCCAAACTCGCCCGAGGCATCCTCGGAGACGAACTCAGCCGCGTACTCCATCAGGCCCGGGATGACGCCGACATGCGCCTTCTTGACGTAGAAGTAGAGCGAGCGCGCCAGCGGATAGTCGCCCTCCAGGATGTTGTCGAAGCTCGGCTCGACACCGCCGATGGTGGCGCCTTTGATCTTGCCCGCGTTCTCCTCCAGGAAGGAGTAGCCGAACACGCCCAGCGCATCGGGGTTGGCTTCGAGCTTGGAGACGATCAGGTTGTCGTTCTCGCCGGCATCGACATAGGCGCCGTCGTCACGGATCTCGATCTCGGCCTCGACGCCGGCTTCCTCGCAGCCCTCTTCGAGCGCCAGTTCCTCAAAAGCGTCGCGGGTGCCCGAGCTGGGCGGGGGCCCGAGGACCTCGATCTTGACCGCCGGCAGCGCGGGATCGACGTCGTTCCAGTTGGTGGGCATGGGGTTCATGGCGCCTTCGACCAGCGCCAGGCAGAGATGGGCACGGGTCAGCGCATAATCGGGCGCGGCTTCGGCGTTGGCCACCACGATGCCGTCATACCCAGCGACCGACTCGACGATCCCAGTGACGCCGTTTTCCTGGCACATCTGGAACTCGGACGCCTTGATGCGGCGCGAGGCGTTGGTGACGTCAGGGTGCTCGGTGCCCACACCGGCGCAAAACAGCTTGAGCCCGCCGCCCGAGCCGGTCGACTCGACCACCGGGGTCGGGAACGTCGAGGTTTTGCCGAACTGCTCGGCAACGGCGGTCGCGAAGGGGAAGACGGTCGATGAGCCGACGATCTTGATCTGGTCGCGCGCAGCGGCGTCGCTGGCGATACCGGCAACGGCGATGGCGACAGCGGCGGCGCCGAGGCTGAACTTGGTCACGGTGTCTCTCTCCAGACTTGCGGATGCTGTGTTTCTCGGAGCGGAGCGCGGGCTTCCAGCCTAACCCCCCGTCTCAGGGCGCTGCAGTAGACCTGGGCCGCAACAGACACGTTACAAAAAGACGACAGTTATGTGACACCGCCCAACGGCGGCGGCGTTGAGTGTGTTTTTACAACAATCAAAGCGGTTTGCCCGCCAGCCCTCTCAGCTTGCCGGCTGGTCCGAGGGCGTATCCTCGCAGGCCCTGTCACAGGCGGCGGCGATCTGGCGCTCTTCGGCGGCAACGACGGCGGCACTCACGGCCAAACGCGGCAGCCAGATCGTAAAACACGAGCCCTGCCCGAGCACGCTGTCGATCTCCAACTTGCCACGATGGCGCGAGACCACGTGCTTGACGATGGCCAAACCAAGCCCAGTGCCGCCTTGGGCGCGCGAGCGGCTGACTGAGACGCGGTAAAAACGCTCGGTGAGGCGCGGCAGGTCTTCGCGGGCGATGCCGGGGCCGTCGTCGCGCACGGCCACGCCGATGGCGTTGGGGCGCTCCTTTACATCGCTCAGGCAAACGATTTCGACCCGCCCGCCTTGGCGTCCGTATCGGAGGGCGTTTTCGATCAGATTGGTGAAGGCGGCGCTCAGGTCCTCAAAGCTGCCCGGCACCACCACACTCTCGGGCGGCAGGGTGATGGTGAGGTGCATGCCGGCGGTGCGCGCGATCGGGCGCATGGCATCGCTAACCTCGCCTAAGATGTCGACCAGGCGGTGGGGCTCGCGCGGCACGATGCGCTCGTTCAGCTCGATGCGGTTGAGCGAGAGCAGATCGGCAACCAGACGGCGCATGCGCTCGGCCTGGGCTGCCATGAGCGCCAGAAAGCGCTCTGCTGCTGCCGGGTCGTCGCGGGCGTGGCCTTGCAGCGTCTCGACGGCATTGACGATGGCGGTCAGGGGGGTTTTCAGTTCGTGGCTGGCGTTGGCGATAAAGTCGCGGTGCAGCGCCTCGGCACGCCGGGCTGCGGTAACGTCTTCGATCACCACCATCACCGCGGGCTGGCGCGGGCTCTCGCTGGGGACGGCGGTCGAGGCGAGCGGGCGTACATGCGCGCTCAGATACACCTCCGTCCCGCGCAACACGCTGATGTCGAGCGTGGAAGACAGCCCGCCCTGGAGCGAGGCGTCGATGGCCTCCAGGAGGCGCGGCACCCGCAAGGCCGAGCAATGCGAGCCGTCCGGGGGGCGGCGCCCGAGGATCTCAGTCGCCGCACCGTTGCTGAATTGTAGACACATCTCGGCATCGATCAGCAGCACCCCCATGGGCAGCTTTTCGAGCAGGCGCTGCTCCGTCCCCATCGGCAGGCCCGCCGATGCCGACACCGCTGGCGCTTGGCGCTTGTGCGCCGTCTGTCGGGGCGAGGGCGCGACCACAAACTCAGCCGCGATGGCGCCCACGGCCGCCGCCGCCACCACAGCCAGCGGAGCCCCCCAGAGCCAGTACGCCGCAGTGGCAAAGAGCGCGGCACCGAGGCCGGGCGCGAACATAGCTAGGGCGCTGCGTGTATTCTTCATGACATCGCTGTTGTTCTCATGGAGCACTGGTTTGCCCTACAGCATTTTGCGCAAACGTTGGTTCGCGTAAAATGCCATAGGCTGTTGTTTTGTAGCAATTTCCGAGCCAGTCGATGTTTCCACCTCGTTTGAAATTGCTCTAGCACGATCCATACCCCCCACAGAGGACAAAACGCACAGCCAAATCGCTTTGTGGCAAGTTTTTTCGGATTTTATCCACAGGGCGGGCGTGGTGGCTGGATCGAGGAGCGGCGCACCCTGGCTGTGGCGAGCGGGCCACAGGGTAGAGTCCGATTTATGCTGCACTGCAGCATGAAGAGTGGATTTCACGCGTCACAGCGCCATACTATGGCAAATCGTCGCAGCCAAGCGAAAGGAAACTCCATGTCCCCAGTCGTGCGTGTCCTGCTCGGCGCCGGACTGCTCGCGGTGCTCACCCTGATCCTGGTACGCCCGCCCACCTCGCAAGC
>JBCDHK010000120.1:0-9600 GCA_038750185.1 Pseudomonadota bacterium | reverse complement strand
CCCTGCGACACGCCCTCACTCACCTGGGAGAGCGGGCGCGAGGAGGCGCTCAACCCGGTCTATGTCCGCTTCTCGGCGCCGGCCAATGTCACTGGGCTGCCCTCGATCAGCGTGCCTGCCGGGCTGGACGGCCAGGGCCTGCCCATCGGCGTGCAGATCATGGGGCCAGCGCTCAGCGAGGCCCGGATCTGCCGCATCGCCCAAGTCTTGGAGCGCCTGGAGCCCATGGCCAGCCCCGCGCTCGCCCCCTTGAAAGGAGCCACGCCATGAGCATTAGCCGCCCCAGCCCCGAGCAACTGGCCGATCTCGTGGAAGGGCTCGGCATGAGCATCCCCGAGGAGGAGCGCGCGGTCTATGATGCGGCGCTGCAGGGCATCTTTGACCGCTACGATCTGGTCGATGCCATGCCAGACGAACTGCCGCCGGTGACATATCCGAGAACGCCCGGCTACCGCCCCGGCCCCGAGGAAAATCCACACAACGCCTGGTACTGGAAGACCACCATCGAGGGCGCCCCCGAGGGGCCTCTCAAGGGCAAGACCGTGGCGATCAAGGACAACGTCCAGGTCGCGGGCGTGCCGATGATGAACGGGGCCGCCACGCTGGAGGGCTATACGCCCGAGATCGACGCCACCATCGTCACGCGCCTTCTCGATGCGGGGGCGACGATCCTCGGCAAAGCCACCTGCGAGCATTTCTGCCTCTCGGGCGGCTCGCACACCTCTGATCCGGGGCCGGTGGAGAACCCGAGGAAACCCGGCTATTCAGCGGGCGGCTCGTCGTCTGGCTCTGGCGCGCTCTTGGTGACGGGCGAAGTGGACATGGCCATCGGCGGTGACCAGGGCGGCTCGATCCGCATGCCCGCCGCCTATTGCGGGGTCTATGGCATGAAGCCCACCCATGGCCTGGTGCCCTACACCGGCGTCATGCCCATCGAGCTGACCATCGACCACACCGGCCCGATGACCAACACCGTGGCCGACAACGCCCTGATGCTCTCGGTCCTGGCCGGCCCCGACGGGCTCGACCCACGCCAGTACAACCAAAACCCCGACACCGACTACACCGCAGCCCTTGGCCAGGGCGTGTCCGGGCTCAAGATCGCGGTGGTCGAGGAGGGCTTTGGGCGCGCCAACTCCGAGGCCGACGTCGATGCGGCGGTCGAGGCGGCGGCGGCGCAGTTGGCCACGCTCGGCGCCACCGTCGAGCGGGTCTCGATCCCGATGCACAATCAAGGTGTGGCGATCTGGACGCCCATCGCCCTCGAAGGGCTGCAATGGCAGATGATGCTGGGCAACGGCTTTGGCTTTAACTGGAAGGGCCTCTACTCCACCTCGCTGATCGACGCCCACGCCATGTGGCGCGCCAAGGCCGATGCGCTCTCGGCCACGCTCAAGCTGTCGATGTTTGCCGGGCAATGGGGGATCGAGGCCCACCGCGGGCGCTATTACGCCAAGTGCCGCAATCTGGCGCGGCGTCTGACGGCAGCCTATGATGCCGTGCTGGCCGACTATGACCTGCTGCTCATGCCCACCTTGCCACTGAAAGCGACCCCGCTGCCCGCTAAGGATGCGCCGCTGAGCGATGTCTTTGCCCGCGCCTTCGAGATGATCGAGAACACCTGCCCCTTCGACGTCACCGGCCACCCGGCCATGGCGGTGCCGTGCGGCATGGGCGCGGGTCTGCCGATCTCGATGATGCTGGTGGGCGCGCCCTATGCCGAGGCCACTATCTACCGCGCCGCCGAGGCCTATGCCGGCTCGGTGGATTGGACTGGCGTCTGAGGCCTGCTTTTGCCAAGCGCAGGCTCTGCGCTCTATGAAGGGCGCGGTGGGGCAGGGCGATCTGAGGAGTAATCCGCGCAATGCAGGTGTTTACCGATATTCTCGGCCCTGCCGATGCACCCACGCTGGCGCCGCGCTTGCATGCGCTCGAACACGCCCAGGCGGTCGATTGTCTGCGTCTGGCGCGCGCCGATCTGGCGCGCAGGCGTCTGCGCGCGCGCACCGAGGCCGGGGTCGAGGTGGCCATCGCCTTGCCGCGCAGCCTGCATCTCTACGATGGGGCGGTGTTGCACCTGGGCGCGGCGGCGGCGCTGGTGGTGCGGGTCGAGGCCGAGGCGTGGCTGCGGCTCTGCCCAACCGATACCGCAGCGGCACTGCGCCTTGGCTATCATGCCGGCAATCTGCACTGGCGGGTGCGCTTTGAGGGCGCAGAGATGCTGGTGGCCATCGAGGGTGCCGAGCCCTCCTACCGAGAGCGCCTGGTGGGGTTGGTCGAGGAGGGCGCCGTGCGCATCCTCGGCCGCGAGGAGGGTGGGCGATGAGCGCTCCTCACGTGCGCCTGCTCCAGAGTGGCGACGGCCCCTTACTCGGCGGCATTCGGGCAACTGCCGCGCGGCTCGACAGACCGCAATGAGCCCTGAGGACACTCCGGCCATGACGCCAAAGGGCGCAGCGCGCGTCGGTATCGGCGGGCCGGTGGGCTCGGGCAAAACGGCGCTGATCGAGGCGCTGATCCCGCGCGCTAAGGCGGCGGGGCTGGAGTTGGCCGTGATCACCAACGATCTGGTGACGCGCGAGGATGCCGAACGCCTGCGCCGCAGCGGGCTGATCGAGCCCGGGCGCGTCAGCGCGGTCGAAGCCGGTGCCTGCCCGCACACTGTGATCCGCGAGGATCCCACCCTCAACATGGCCGCCGCCGACGCTCTGGAGGCGGCTTTTCCCGGGCTCGATCTGATCTTGATCGAGTCGGGGGGCGACAATCTGGCCTCGACCTTTTCGCTCGATCTGGTCGATTGGTGGATGTTTGTAATCGACGCCGCCCAAGGCGACGACATCCCGCGCAAGCGCGGCCCCGGCATCGTCCAGAGCGATCTGCTGGTGATCAACAAGATCGATCTGGCGCCCCATGTCGGGGTCGATCCGGTGCGCCTTTTGGCCGAGGCGCGCGATGTGCGCGCAGGCCGCCCGGTGATCGCCTGCCGCGCGCGCGGCGAGGATCCGCAAGACGGCGCGGGAGAGGTGCTGCGCCTGATCGACGAGGCGGTGCTGTTCTCGCGCATCGGAGCCAAACCGTAGCCCCGCTGCCTCCCATAAGTAACGACTGACTGAGGCCACGCGAAACGGGTCTCTGTCTCAAACGCACAGTTGCTCGGCTTCGCCGCCGCCCATAGCGACGCGTCGTATGGCCTCCACATTCTAGGCGATCCCAGAGCTTCTTGCTCAACTCTTGATCCAAACGCGCCGCAGTCCGGCCATGGCGAGCAAAGCTCCGAGATAGAGGGGCAGCCCGCCCGGTAGTGGCACAACGGTGGTCCCGGGTGCCTCACGCTGAAAAACTATCACGCTGCCAGCGTCTTGCACTCTGATCGGCGAGAGCGGATCTGGGAAATCTTCGCCGGGCACGCCAAAGACTATGGTATTGCCGCTGATCCCGATGGAGGACGCAAAGCGCTCGCCAACCAGAGGCTGGGCATCGGAGACGCGCTGTAGTTGATCGCCCGTCTCTGCGTCAAAGATAAAGGCCAGGCCGAGGAGCAGACCCTCATCCAGCGGACCGCTGATCACGATTGTCTCGCCGCTGATCGCCAGGGCGCGGCCAAAGCCCTCGAAGCTATCCGCGGAGGCGGGGAAATCATCGGTCAAGGTCTGCAACAGGTCTCCGGTCTCTGCGCTGAACAGGAAGGCTTCGCCAGCATTGTCGCGGTTGGTCGTTGCGCCGTCCGCGCCGATCAGGATGGTGTCTCCACTGAGATCAACCGCGATGGCGAACTGATCGAAGGCCGCGGGTGTCGGGTCGTCGAAGATGCGCAAAAGCGCGCCCGTCGAGGCGCTGTAGAGAAAAGCCTGGCCCGCGTTATTGCCATTTGAGCCGTCGCCTGCCGCGCCGACCAGGATACGGTCGCCGTCAATCGCAATATCGTTGCCAAAAGCGAACCCACGCCGGCCTTGATCGGGGTTTCTAAAGCGCTGCTCCGGTGCTGCGCTGGCAGCGTCGAAGAGAAAGACCTCCTCCGCCCCGTCCGAGATCAGCACCGCCTCACCGTCAATCGCCAGCACCTCGCCAAAACTGCGCCGTGTGTTCGTGTCGGGCCTGACGAAGGTCTGCAGCAATGCACCCGTCGTGGCCTCGTAGAGATAGGCTCGCCCGCTCAACGCGCTCTCCGTCGCAAGACTGCCAGCGGCTCCGACCAGAACCCGGTTGCCACTGATGGCGATAGAGCGGCCGAAGCTGTTGGCGCTCGATGGATTGGGGTCGTCGAGCACAGCCACAAGATCGCCCGTTGTGGCATCGTAGACGAAGGCTTGGCCGGCGGCTGGGCCGTTGGTGGCATCATTGGGTGCGCCGACAGCAATCAGATTGCCGCTGACGGCAACGGTGGCGCCAAACCGATCCTCTGCGGCGAACCCGGGCGCTGCTAGTTGCTGCGTGAGATCGAAGGTCGCCGCCATCGCAGCGCCGGATACTTGGACGGCGAGGACGGCTGCAATCAAGGGCGCGCGCATGGATTGACCTCTGATGGGAGATGACGACTTGTCCACCACCCAAGTTGGACGCCAAGCTTGGATGCGGCCCATCCAAAATAGACAGCAACGGCGCGCCGACATACTCGCCTTTGCCCTGCATGAAACCGGTGTGGGGAGCGCTGTTAGGGCTCTGAAATTGTTTAATTTTTATAAAATTCGTGAGTAGGCTGCGCGCACTGCCGCTCCCACGGGCTCACTTTCCGGCTGCCGTCTCCTGGGACACAAACGCGCCCACGAGAAGCGCCTTCAGTTCCACCATCAGCCGCCCATCGTCGACCGCTTCCGGCACCTCGGCGATCCCCGTTTGCACAGTCGCGAGCCAGCGGGAGGACAGGAACAGTTTTTCAGCGTCGCTCAAAGGCGCACAGCGTTCTGGCCAATCCCGGATGAGACGTTCTTCGAGGGCCTGGATCGCGTTCATGCGCGTGCGCTTGCTGAGCGCCTGGAAAGCCGGAGAGCGCCATGCATAGCGCTGAATGCCAAACCACAGGCCAGGGCGGCGGGGAAAGGCCTCCATGTGAATGGCAATCACGGCGTCGAACACATCCTCTGGCCGGTCGAAGGGCTCGTTGCGGATTGTGTGCAGGATCTGAGAGATCGTCGTTGCGATCTCACGGCGGGCGACGTGCTCTGCGATGCTGAATTTGTCGTCGAAGTAGCGGTATAGGGTGCCGATGGATACGCCTGCGCGCTCGGCGATGCGGTTTGTGGTAAAGCTGCTCTCTGAGCGATGGACCAGGAGTTGCAGCCCCGCCTCGACGATATACCCGATGGTGCGCTCAGCACGCTTTTGCCGCGGCGGCCGTTCTTTGCTCATGGGTGTTCCAGATCTCCACTTCGGGCTGCTGGCAAACCGTGTCCAGAGCGATGCCAGAACAGACTGCACCAGTCTGTGGGTTAAGGCATCGCGGCAAAACCACATTTTTGCGATTTCAAGGGAAGTGGACACACCGACTGACCAGGAAATCGCGGTAAGACAACAGTCTACAGCATTGCGTGTGAGCCAACGTTCACGCGCAATGCTGTAGAGCGCATGGCCTGGTGCGATCAGGTCGCCAAGCGCTCCAATGAGACGGCCCACTGCACCAAAGGCTTGATCGGTTCAATGCTGGTCTACGATTGGATAGCTCGGCGGAAAGATCGTCTCGACGGGTGGATGGCCCCAGGTGCGCTCGGGATACTTTGCGACCAGCCCGTCGAACTGCGCTTGCGCGCGAGCGCTCTCAGCGTCGAAATCCAGGCCGGGCAGGACGCGGTCCTCCAGCACACAGCGCCCCTCGATGTAGACCGTCCGCACATCGCGGCCCGAGCCTGCGATGAGCAGCGTCTGCACCGGATCGATCACCTGGCCGAGGTCGGGATTGGCCAGATCCCACACCACGAGATCGGCCCTGGCGCCGGGCGCGATCCGCCCGAGATCGTCCCGCCCGAGCGCCTCTGCCCCGCCCAGGGTCGCGGCGTCGAAATAGTCGGTGGCGCGGCAGCTAGCGCCGTTGCGCTCGACAAAGCGGCAGAGCAGCAGGCCGATCTGGAGGTTGAGCAGCATATCCGGCGGCGCGGTATCGGTACCAAGGGCAAGCCTGAGGCCGCGCTCGCGGTAGCGTTGAAAGCTCTCCAGCCCCTCGCCGAAACGGGCGGCGACGAGCGGACAATGCACGATGGCAGCGCCCGCCTCTGCGATGATCTCCAGATCGCGCCCCGCGGTGGGATCATGGCGGGAGGGGGTGACGTGGGTGCCATGCGGCAGCAACACGTCGGGCCCGAGAAACCCGAGGCTGTCGAGCCATTCGATTGAGCTCACCCCGTGCAGCCGCCGCACCGTCTCGCGCTCAAAGGCACTCTGACAGCAATGGAGCCGCACGGTCACCCCGAGGTCGCGGCCCGCAGCGGCCGTGCGGCGCAGAAGCTCGGGCGTGCAGGTCTCGATGCGGTCGGGGGCGAGCAGGGCGCGCACGAGGGTGCCGGGGCCACCGGCACGCCCCTCCATCCGCTCACAAAAGGCGACGGCCTCGGCCAGACCTGCAAGCCCGCGCGGCTCGTCGACATGAAGCGCCGTCTCGCCCGGTCCCACGAGATAGGGGTTGCCGGTCCGATAGGCGGGGCCGAGATAGACGCGCAGCCCCAGCGCCTCCGCCGCCTGAGCCGCGCCCTCGAACTCGGCCACGCTCTCCCCCCAGGCACGGTAGAACAGCGAGGCGATGGGGGCTGCGGTGGTGATCCCGTTGCGGATCAGCCGGGCGAAGGCGTGGCGCTTTTGGAAGATCAGTTCCTCGGGGGTGTACATCTCATAGGGCGGGCGCTCCATGTAGCTTTGGGGCCAGACCCGCCCCTTGGCCCATTCGGGGTGGTTGTCAAAGCTCAGGATCGTGGTGTCGAGGTCGCTCAGGGCATTGAGGTCGATGAAGCCGGGCGCGATCAGGGCTTGGCCGAAATCGCGGCGCTCAGAGACCTCGCCCGGATAGTCCCAGCCGACGAAGACGATCTCGCCGTGGCGGAAGACGACTTCGCCGCGCGGCAGCAGACGGCGGCCGGCGGCGAGATCGGCGATCACCCAGTCGGCGGTGAGCAGGGTCACGGCGCCTTGAGACATGGGGGCTCCCTTGCGTGCTGGGCGGGTCGGTGCCGCTGATTCGTCTCTATTTTATAGTGATTATGCCGATCAATTTTGCAGGCTGCCTTTATATGCCTAAAAATAGACCTCATTAAGAGGGCAAAGCCGCCAAATCATGCATTAACTTGCAAAATGGGCACACTGGGCGCACGATCATAGGCAGCGCAGACGGCAGCCGGTCCTGAGGCGGTCGTTTCCCGGTTGGCGTGCCGCAACTTGCTTCACGGTGATCCTCATGGGGAATCGTTTGGCAGGGCCGGCGCCTCCCCGCGCCGAACTGCCGGTGAACAAAGCGGACGGTACGACGCGCTCAGACACCTTTGCGCCGCTCCTCGCTATCAAGGGCCTGTCGGTCGAGTTTCCCTCTCGCGCGGGCCCGGTGCGTGCCTGCTCGGATCTCACCTTCCAGGTGGGGCGCGGCGAGGTGGTGGGCCTTGTCGGCGGGTCGGGCTCCGGCAAATCGGTGGCCGCCCTCTCGGTCTTGCGCCTCACCCCGCCGCCCGGCCGCGTGAGCCAGGGCTCGATCCGCTTCGAGGGGCGCGAGCTCACCACTCTGGCGCCGCGCGAGATGCTTGGGCTGAGGGGCCGCAGGATTGGTTTCGTCTCGCAGACCCCGCGGGCCTCGCTGAACCCGGCGCTGCGCATTCGCGACCAGATCGCGGCCGTGCTGCGCGCCTCTGGCCCGGGCTTCCGGCCCACTGAGGCGCCAGCGCGCATTGAGGCCCTGCTAGCGCCACTCGGCTTTGCCGAGCCCGACCGTGTGGCCGCGAGCTTTCCCCACCAGTTATCGGGCGGCATGTGCCAGCGGGTCGCCATCGCCCTTGCCTTGGCCGGCGATCCTGCGTTGCTCATCGCCGACGAGCCGACCACCGCGCTCGATGTGGCGGTGCAGGCGGAGATCCTGGCGCTCCTGCGCCGTCTCAACCGCGAGCGCGGGCTCTCGATCTTGCTCGTGACGCATGATCTCTCGGTGGTCCGGGCGCTGGCCGATCGGGTGGTCGTCGTCCATGGGGGCGAGGTGCAGGAGAGCGGGCCGACCGAGGCCGTGCTGAGCCGGCCCAAGCGCCCCTACACCCGCGCGCTCCTCGCCGCCATACCCGATCCCGACGCCGCGCCGCGCCGTGGGGGAGGGAGCGCCAAAAGCGCGCCTCTCGTCGCAGCCGAGGGCCTCGTCAAGCGGTTTCGCGCCGGAGGCTTTGGGCGCACGCGTCCGGTGGCGGCGGTCGACGGGGTGAGCCTCTCGATCGGGAAAGGCCAGACGCTCGCATTGGTGGGGGCATCGGGCTCGGGCAAGTCCACCCTTGCCCGCCTCCTGATGCGCCTGCTGGAGCCCGATGCAGGCCGTGTGGTCTTCGAGGGCCAGGACCTCACAGGGCTCGGCCCGCGGGCGCTATCCAAGGCGCGGCGCGGCTTTCAGATGGTCTTCCAGGACCCCCTGCTCTCGCTCAATCCTCGCCGCAGCGTAGGCGACAACCTGCGCCGCCCGCTCGCCAACGCCGGGATCGGCGGCACCGAGGCGGACGACCGCATCGAGGCGCTCTTGCGCGACGTGGGGCTGGAGCCCGACAAAGCGGCGCGCTTTCCGGGCGAGATTTCCGGCGGCCAGTGCCAGCGGGTAGCGATTGCCCGGGCGCTCGCCCTCTCGCCGCGGTTTCTGGTGCTCGACGAGCCGGTCTCGGCGCTCGATGTGTCGGTGCAGGCGCAGATCCTCGATCTGCTGCTCGACCTCCAGGACAGGCTGGGCCTCGCCTATCTCTTCGTGACCCACGATCTCAAACTCGTGCGTCTGATGGCGCGCGAGGCGGCGGTCATGCACCGCGGCCGCCTTGTCGAGCAGGGCCCAAGCGAGGCCGTGCTCACCGCCCCCGCCCATCCCTACACCCAGAGCCTCCTGCGCGGCGTGCTCCGCCTCGATGCGCCGCCCGATTGGGACGCGCTCGCAGCCGTACCGCCCGAACCCGAGACCTCCCACCCTGCTCCGTAACAGAAAGGAGACCCCGCATGATCGACCGCCTCCGCACCACCGCCCTCCTGGCCAGGCGCAGCCTGCTGGCGGGCGCCGCCACGCTCACCCTCGCGGCGCTCGCGCCCCCGTCCCAGGCTGTGGCCGACGACAGCACCCTCACCATCGGCATCGAGGCCGATCTCGCACGCCTCGACCCGCATATCTCGACCACCTGGAATACCTTCAAGGCGCTCTTGCACCTCTATGAGGGCTTTGTGGCCGAGGACCTGCTGGCCACCGGCGTGGAGACGCCCCCCATCGTGCCCGCGCTCGCAGAAAGCTGGACGATCAGCGAGGACAAGAAGACCTACACCTTCACCCTGCGCGAGGGTGTAACGTTCCACGACGGCGAGCCGTGGAACGCGGAGGCGGCCAAGTTCAACCTCGACCGCATGACCGACCCGGACTTCGAGTTTCACCAGCCGGGTGCCGTGGGCATGCTCCAGTGGGTCTGG
>JBCDHK010000119.1:0-9691 GCA_038750185.1 Pseudomonadota bacterium | reverse complement strand
GAGGACGCCAAGGGCCTGCATGTGAGCGGCGAGTTGCTGGCCGGCGTCGCCAAAGGGCGCGATGCGATTGCATTGGTCCAAGCCGGCGCCATCGACGGCCTCTCCATCGGCTACCGTACCCTGCGCGCCGCCCCCGATCCCGAGACCGGCGGGCGACGTCTGATCGAGATCGACCTCTGGGAGGTCTCGCTCGTCACCTTCCCAATGCTTTTGCATGCACGTATCGGACTAACCAACCCGCCGATCAAACCGCTCTCGGCCTCCGAGGCGATGGCCGATGCGCTGGCCGATGTGCTCGGCCGCGCCTGAACCACCCCACCCAAAAGGACTTCCCATGACCGATCTCGACACCGCCCGCCCCGCCTCCGCCGACGCGCGCTCGGCGGCTTCCGAATTCCTGCGCACGTTTGAGCGTTTTCGCGACGACGTCGGGCGGCGCATGGGCGATCTCTCGACCCGCATCGAGCGCCTCGACCGCAAATCGACCGACTTGCGCCGCCCAGCGCTTGCCACCCGCGCCGAGGTCGAACGCCCCCACGCCAAGGCGCTCGGCGGCTATCTGCGCCAAGGAGATGAGGACGCCTTCAAAGCGCTCGGCCGAGAGGGCAAGGGCTACAATACCGCCGTGGCTGCCGAGGGTGGCTTTCTGGTCGACCCCGAGACCGCCGAGATGGTCACCACCGTGCTTCTTTCGGGTGCCTCGATCCGTTCTGTGGCGCGGGTGGTGCAGGTCGAGGCCTCGGCCTATGACGTGCTGGTCGATTACGGCGACATCGGCGCGGGCTGGATTACCGAGACCTCGGGCTCGGTGAGCACACCCACCCCCACGGTCGAGCGCATCTCGATCCCGCTGTATGAACTCTCCGCCTCGCCCTCGGCCTCGCAGCGCATCCTCGACGACACCGCCTTCGATCTCGAAGCCTGGCTGGCCGAGCGCATCGCCGATCGGTTCCTGCGCGCCGAGTCCGAGGCCTTCGTCAACGGCGACGGCATCAACAAGCCCTCTGGCTTCTTGCGCAAGCCTATGGTTGCGAATGCATCCTTTTCCTGGGGCTCCATCGGCTACATCGCCACCGGCACGGCGGGCGACTTCGACCCCAACACGCCGGGCGACGCGCTGATCGATCTGGTCTATGCCCTCGGCGCCGAGTACCGCGCCCGCGCCGTCTTCGTGATGAACTCGCGCACGGCTGGAGAGCTACGTAAAATCAAGGACAGCCACGGCCGCTTCCTCTGGATCGAGGGCCTGGCCGACGGCCAACCCGCCCGCTTGCTCGGCTATCCGGTGCGTATCGTCGAGGCCATGCCCGACATCGCTGCAGACGCCTTCGCCATCGCTTTTGGCGATTTCTCCCACGGCTACACCATCGCCGAGCGCCCCGACCTGCGCATCCTGCGCGATCCCTTCACCAATCGCCCCAACGTGACCTTCTTCGCCACCAAACGCGTCGGCGGCGACGTGACCGATTTCGCCGCGATCAAGACGCTGAAGTTCGCCACCTCCTGAGCTCTCGCCGTGCCCGATGGGCGCGGCTCTCCCTTCAACGGAGGTTTCATGCGACTGACCGAAACCACCCCCGCCACTGAACTCTCGGTGGCGCTGGCCCAATTGCGTTTGCATCTACGCCTACCCGAGGGCTTTGGCGCCGATACGGCAGAAGACACTCTGCTCAGCCAGTACATCGCCGCCGCAACCCAGCGTGTCGAACGCCTGACTGGTCTGGCGCTGGTCTCACGCCCATTCCGCTACAATGTCGAGCGTTATGATGCCTGCGAAGGCATCGTGTTACCCATCGGCCCGGTCGAGACAATCGATGCCTTTGGCCTGCATGGCGCCAGTGGCGTGTTGCTGATCATGGACGGCGCCGATCTGAGCCTGAGCCAAGGTGAGACCGGCCAACGCGTCACGCTGGCTGGTGGCCGAGCACTGCCGACCATCCCAGAAGGTGCTTTTGCCCGTGTCGCCTTCACCGCGGGTTTTGGTACGGCAGCAGATGTCCCTGCCGATCTGGTCCAGGCCGTGTTGCTGCTGGCGGCAGCGTTCTACGAAGGCCGTGCGCCCGCCGATGAGACGGCCCTGCCAGCGGAGGTCGCCGGACTGCTCGCCAGCCGCCGTCCCGCACGCCTCACGGTGGGCGCATGAGTGCCCGCCTGGATACGCGCCTGACGTTGGAGAGCCCCGTCGCCACCCCTGATGGCGGCGGCGGCAGCGCCATTGTCTGGACGCCTCTGGGCGTGCTCTGGGCCGAGATTGTTGCCACCGCGGGGCGCGAGATCACCAGCGGCGACCGGCCCACCTCACGCGTGAGCCACCGCATCACCGTGCGCCGCGCGCGCACCCCAGCAGACCGCCCGCGCCCCGAACAACGCCTCACCGGGCTCGGACGCACCTTTGCCATTCGCGCCGTTGCCGACGACGATCCACGCGCCCTCACCCTGACCCTCTGGGCCGAGGAGGGCCCCGTGTCATGACCTACGCCCTCGCCTGGGCGCTGCAACAAGCGCTGCATGCGGCGCTCGTCGCTGACCCTGGGGTGGCGGCCCAACTCGGCACCCGGATCTACGACGCTGCGCCCCAAGAAGCCGCGCCCCTGGCCCAGCCCTACGCGATCCTGGGCGACGAGAGCGCCGAAAACCGCTCGTCCCAAACCGACCGTGGCGCTGTGCACACCGTCACCATCGCCATATATGCGCCCAGCGCTGGCTTTGCCGCCGCCAAGCAAGCCGCCGCGGCGATCTCGGACCGACTGCTGGGCGGCGAGGCGCTGGTGCTCGCGCGCGGCTGCGTCGTCGCACTCGACTTTCTCGACGCCCGTACCGCCCGCCTGGAGACCGATGCGCTGCGCCGCGTCGCGCTGCGCTTTCGCATCCTCGTTGCCGATGGCTAAAGCGCTCGCTTTGGCGCCCCCCACTCACTAGGAGCCCCCGCCATGACCGCCCAATCCGGCCGCGATCTGCTGATCAAGCTCGACGAAACCGGCTCAGGCCCCTTCGTCACCGTCGCGGGGCTGCGTGCCACGCGCCTTGCCTTCAATGCCGACAGCGTCGATGTCACCACCGCCGACAGCCCCGGACGCTGGCGCGAGTTGCTCGCAGGCGCGGGGTTGCGCTCGGCGGCCCTGACCGGCTCGGGCGTGTTTCGCGACGCCGCCGCCGATGCCGCCCTGCGCCGTGTGTTCTTTGCCAGCGAACTGCCCAGCTTTCAGGTGGTAATCCCAGACTTCGGCACCATCACCGGGCCATTCCAGATCACGGCGCTGGAGTACGCCGGCACCCACGACGGTGAAGCCACCTACGAGGTCTCCATGGTCTCGGCGGGCGTGCTGGCCTTTGTGGAGGACTGAGGTGATACCCCCCAACCCCCACCGCGGCGACGTGGTGCTGATCATCGACGGCACCGCGCGTCCCATGCGCCTCACGCTTGGCGCCTTGGCGTCCCTCGAAGCGCGTCTCCAGAGCGAGAGCCTCTCGGCGCTAGTGGCACGCTTTGAGGGCGGTGCGGTGCGTGCTGAGGATTTGCTTGCGCTGCTTAGTGCCGGTCTTGGTGGCGCAGGCCAGGACATCGACGAAAGCACGCTGGCCAAAGCCGAGATCGAGGGCGGCGCCGTGGCAGCCTTGGAGGCAGCCCTCGCCCTACTCGCCGCCGCCTTCAGGCCCAGCCCGTGAGCGAGGCCACCGACACCCTGGCCTGGGCGCAACTGATGCGCCTTGGCCTTGGCACGCTGCGTCTGGCGCCCGAGCATTTCTGGGCGATGACCCCGGTCGAACTGCTCTGTGCCCTCGAAGGTGCGGGCGTGCTCGCCCCGGAAGGAGCCCGCCTTGGCCGCACTCGCCTGGACGCCCTGATGCACCGCTATCCGGATGCACCCGCATATACAAAGGAGCCACCCCATGGATGAGGATACCGGCCCCACCCGCCTCGGCCAAAGCCTGAGCGAGACCGCAGCCAAAGCCGGCGGCTTCAGCGGCGATCTGACCCGCGCCACCGAGGCCATGCGCGCCATGGACCTCCAAGCCGCCCGCCTCGCCCGCTCGATCGGATCGAGCCTGCGCGGCGCCTTCGACCGCGCCGTGTTCGGCGGCGCCAAGCTGGGAGACGTGTTTCGCGGGCTGGTGTTCGATGTCGGCTCGCGGGCGCTGGATGCGGCGCTGGCGCCGGTCCAAGGCGCGCTCAACGCCGGCATCGCGGGCGTGCTGGGCTCGCTGGGCAGCGCGCTGAGCGGCTCCTTCGCCAAGGGCGGCGTGATCTCGGCGGGCGATGTCACGCCCTTTGCCCGCGGCGGCGTTCTCGACCGCCCGATGCTGTTTCCCATGCGCTCAGGGTTGGGGTTGGCAGGCGAAGCTGGCCCGGAGGCGATCATGCCGCTCCAACGCGGCCCCGATGGGCGCCTCGGCGTCGCGGCAGGCGGGCGCGGGGCGACCACGCTCAACGTCTCCATCGCCACGCCCGACATCGAGGGCTTTCGCCGCTCGCGTGGCCAAGTGGCGGCGGAACTGGCGCGTGCCGTCGCGCGCGGCAACCGGCGACTGTGAGGGCGGGCGATGTTTCATGAAATTCGCTTTCCGGTGAGCCTGTCGCTAGCCTCAGCCAGCGGCGTCGAGCGGCGCACCGAGATCGTGACCCTGGCCAACGGCTTTGAGGAGCGCAACACCCCCTGGGCCCAGGCGCGCCGGCGCTACGACGCCGGGATCGGGCTGCGCTCACTCGACGATCTGGAGACCGTGCTCGGGTTCTTCGAGGCCCGGCGGGGCCGCTTGTACGGCTTTCGCTGGCGCGACTGGCTCGACCATGGCTCGGCCTCGCCCTCGACCACGCCCGGCCCCTTCGATCAGAGCCTCGGCACGGGCGACGGCAACACGGTGGTCTACCAATTGGTCAAACGCTACGGCAGCGCCCCCGAAGTGGTGCGCCCCATCCTCAAACCCGTCTACGCCAGCCTGCGCGTGGCCGTGGCCGGGTTCGAGCTGAGCGCAGGCAGCGACTTTGGCGTCGACACCGCAACGGGCCTCGTCACCCTGACCAGCGCGCCAGCGCCGGGAGAGGCGGTCACGGCGGGCTTTGAGTTCGACACCCCGGTACGCTTTGACACCGATGTGCTGGAGATCAACCTCGCCGCCTTCGAGGCCGGCGAAATCCCTTCGATCCCGGTCGTGGAGGTCAGGCTCTGATGCGCACGCTCCCCGCCTCCCTGGCCGCGGCGCTGGCCTCGGGCACTACCACCTTGGCGCGCGCCTGGACGCTGACCCGTCGCGACGGCCAAAGCCTCTGCTTCACCGATCACGACCGCGCGCTCACCTTCGAGGGCGTCACCCACGAGCCCGCCTCAGGCTTTACCGCAGCGGCCATCGAACAGGCGACCGGGCTTGGCATCGACAGCCATGCCATCGAGGGTGCGCTACGCTCAGAAGCCATCACCGCGCTCGATCTCGAACGCGGCCTCTATGACGGCGCGCGTGTCCGTCGCTGGCTGGTCGATTGGAGCGCGCCCGACAACCGGGTGCTACTCGCCGAGGGTACCATCGCCGAGATCCGCCGCGGCGAACACGCCTTCGAGGCCGAGATCGCGGGGCTGGCCGAGGGGCTCAACCGACCGCAGGGGCGGGTCTTCAGCCGGATCTGTCCGCACAGCCTGGGGGACGGGCGCTGCGGTGTCGATCTGAACAACCCCGCATTGGCTGGGGTAGGCGCAGTGACGGCGGTGCTGAGCCCGGAGCGCTTTCTCACCAGCAGCCTCGATGCGTTTGCAACGGGCTTCTTCACCCGCGGGCGCCTCACCTGGCAAAGCGGGGCCAACCTCGGCCCGCCGTCGCGCGTCCTCAGCCACCGCACCACCGCCGACGGCGTCGAGATCGCGCTCCGCCGCGCACCCGCCCTACCGATCACGCCGGGCGAGACCTTCGCCCTCACCGCCGGCTGCGACAAGCGCTTTGCCACCTGCCAGGCGCGCTTTGCCAACCAAGCCAACTTCGGCGGCTTCCCCCACCTGCCCGGCGACGACTGGGCGATCGGCTATCCAAACACGGGAGACGGCCATGACGGCGGATCGCTCTATCGCAGTTGAGACCGAGGGCGCCGATCCCGCCACGCGCCGCCGTGCCGTGGCGCTGGCGCGCGCCTGGATCGGCACGCCCTATTGCCATCAGGCCAGCCTGCGCCGGGCTGGATGCGATTGCCTCGGTCTGATCCGCGGCATCTGGCGCGGCCTCTACGGCATCGAGCCCGAAGCACCGCCGCCCTACACCCCCGCCTGGGGCGAGACGGATGGGGCCGAGACGCTGCTCGCCGCCGCCGGGCGCCATCTGATCCGCCTCGATCCCACACGCGCCAGCCTCGGCGATCTGCTGGTGTTCCGTATGCGCAATGGCGGCCCGGCCAAACACATCGGTCTGCTATCGAGCCCCTGGCTGGAGCCCGGACGCCTGATCCATGCCTACGCCGGACACGGCGTCTGCGAGACCCACCTGGGCGCGGCGTGGCTGCGCCGTCTCGCCGGCGCCTACCGCTTCCCAGCCCATCCCGGAGGACACGACTGATGGCCACGCTGTTGCTCGCCGCTGCCGGGTCCGCTGTAGGCGGTGCCGTCGGCGGCTCGATACTCGGGCTCTCGGCGGCAGCCATCGGCCAGGCGGCTGGCGCTGTCGCTGGCGCGCTGATCGACCAACGCCTGCTAGGCCCGGCCAAAGCGGTCGAGCACGGGCGTGCGCACAGTCTGCGCATCCAGTCCGCCACCGACGGCCAGCCCGTGCCGCGGGTCTGGGGGCGCATCCGCACCGGCGCGACGCTGATCTGGTCGACCCGCTTTCACGAACACGTCCGCACCACCGAGCAAGGCGGCAAGGGCGGGGGCGGGGTCGAGGTGCGCGAGTTCCGCTACACCATCAGCCTGGCCGTCGCGCTCTGCGAGGGCGAGATCCAGCGTGTCGGGCGGATCTGGGCCGATGGGCAGGTGCTCGATCTCGATGGGATCAACTATCGCCTCCACCGCGGCACGCCCGATCAACTCCCAGACCCCAAGATCGAAGCGGTCGAGGGTGCGGCCAACGCGCCCGCCTACCGCGGCATCGCCTATCTGGTGTTCGAGGATCTGTCGCTGGAGCCCTTCGGCAATCGCATCCCCCAGTTCAACGCCGAAGTGTTCCGCGCCGTCGAGGACCGCGCGGCAGGCCCCGAGGCCGGCACGCCGCTGCCCGCGCTGATCGAGGCGGTGGCCCTCTCGCCCGGCACTGGTGAGTTCTCCCTGGAGACCGAGCCCACCCGCCTGACCTTCAACGACGGCGCGAGCGCCACGGCCAACGTCAACAATGCCGAGCGGCGCCCGGATCTACTAGTGGCGCTCGACCAGCTTGAGGACGAACTACCCGCCTGCGGTGCCGTCAATCTGATCGTGTCGTGGTTCGGCACCGATCTGCGCTGCGCCCACTGCCGCGTCGAGCCGCGCGCCGAGGCCAACGACCGCACCGCCGAGCCCCATCCGTGGTCGGTGGCGGGGGTGAGTGCGGCGGAGGCGGTGCTGGTCGGGCGCGACGGCGAGGGGCGACCGGTGTTCGGCGGCACGCCCTCGGATCACTCGGTGATCGCGGCGATCCGCGAACTCAAGGCGCGCGGGCTCAAGGTGATGCTCTATCCGTTTCTCCTGATGGACATCCCCCCCGGCAATGCGCTGCCCGATCCCTACGGACGCCCCGAGCAGCCGCCCTACCCCTGGCGGGGCCGGATCACGCTTGGCGCGGCACCGGGCGAGGCAGGCACGACCGACAAGACCCAGGCCGCCGCGACCGAGACCGACGCTTTCTTCGGCACCGCCGCGGCGGGGGATTTTATCGTGGGCGAGGACAGCGTCGCCTACCAAGGCCCCGTTGAGTGGACCTGGTCGCGCTTTGCCCTCCACGTCGCAGCCCTCGGCGCAGCAGCAGGCGGTGTCGAGGCGATCTGCATCGGCAGCGAATTGCGCGGGCTGACCACGATCCGCTCTGACGCCGCCACCTACCCCAGCGTCGCCCACCTGCGCCGCATCGCCGCCGAGACGCGCGCCCTCCTGCCGAACGCAAAGATCTCCTACGCCGCCGATTGGTCGGAGTACTGGGGCCACCAGCCCGGTGACGGCTCGGGCGATCGCTTCTTCCACCTCGACCCGCTCTGGGCCGATCCGGAGATCGACTTCATCGGCATCGACGACTACCTGCCGCTCTCGGATTGGCGCCATGAACCCGCGCATGCGGATGCAGCCGCCTCTTCTCCCTATGCACTCGCCTATCTGCAAGCCAATATGGCCGCAGGCGAGCACTACGACTGGGCCTATCTCTCCGAAGCCGACCGCGCCGCCCAAATCCGCACGCCCATCCACGATAGCGCCCACGGCGAGCACTGGGTGTTTCGCCCCAAGGACATCCGCGCCTGGTGGGAAAGCCCCCACCACGACCGCCCGGGCGGGGTGCGCTCAGTCAGCCCCACGGCCTGGGTGCCACGCTCGAAACCGATCTGGCTGACCGAGACCGGCTGCCCCGCCGTCGATCTGGGTGCCAACATGCCCAATCTGTTCTACGATCCGAAAAGCTCGGAGAGCGCGCTGCCGCCCTACTCTTCCGGCGCGCGTGACGACTATATTCAAAAGCGCTATCTCCAGGCCAAGATCGGCTGGTACACCCAAGCGGTCAACAACCCGGTCTCGCCGCTCTATGGCGATGCCATGATCCCAGCCGGGCGCATCTACGTCTGGACTTGGGATGCGCGCCCGTTCCCCGACTTTCCCGTGCGCGAGAGCGTCTGGTCGGACGGCCCGGCGCACCAACTCGGCCACTGGCTGAACGGGCGCATCGGCGCGGCCTCGCTGGCGGATGTGGTCCACGAGATCACTGTGCGCGCAGGCGGCGCGCCGCCCGAGGTCTCGACGCTGCACGCCAGCGTCCACGGCTACCTGCTCGACCGCACGGCAAGCGCGCGCGAGGCGTTGCAGCCCTTGATGCTGGCCTACGGCTTCGACGCGGTGGAGAGCGGGGCGCGCCTCAGCTTTCCAGCGCGCGGGCGCTCGACCGAGGCAATAGCCCTCGACCCTGCCAACGCGGTGGCCTCGGACGAGCGCCTTGGCGCCGTGGTGCGTGCGCGTGAGAGCGCCACCGAGGCCCCCGAGACGCTGCGCCTCTCCTACATCGAGGCCGAGGGCGATTACCGCCCCGCGACCGCTGAGGCCCGCCATCCCGAGGCAGGCCCGACCGGCATTGCCGAGACGTCGCTGGCGCTGGCGCTGCCGTCGAGCCTGGCGCGGGCTATCGTCGAGCGCTGGCTGGCCGAGGCCGATCTCTCGCGCGAGAAAGTCAGCCTCAGCCTGCCGCCTTCGGCGCAGGCGCTGGAGGCGGGCGACATCCTGAGCCTGCCCGGCCCCATGCGCGAGGAGGCGTACCGCATCGAGCGCATCGTCACGGCAGAGGCACGCGAGATCGAGGCGGTGCGCATCGACCCAGCCCTCTACCGCACCGAAGCCGCGCCCGAGAGCCGCATCGAAACCGCCCTGCCCCGCCTGCCGGGACCGCTTACCGCCATCCTGCTCGATCTGCCGCGGGCCGAGGGTGTGGCTGGCGATGCCTGGCCCCACCTCGCCGTCGCAGCCGACCCCTGGCCCGGACCGGTGGCGCTCTATCGTGCGACCACGGGAGCCGACTTCCGCCAGATCGCCACGCTGGGGCGCCCGGCTTT
>JBCDHK010000118.1:0-9698 GCA_038750185.1 Pseudomonadota bacterium | reverse complement strand
TTGCTGGCGCCTCTCCTCGACACCGAGGCCACCCGCGACGAGACCATCGTTGAGGGGGCAACGCTCCTCGGCGCCCTCGCCCTGGCAGCCCGCGATCCACGCCGCGCCGCGCCCGTCCCGCCGGCCTTCGAAGCGCGCGTGCGCGACGAACTGAGCGCGCTTGCCGCCGACAACCGCGCCGCGCTTCTCCTCTCGGGCCTCCTCAGCCTGCAGGAGCGCACCGGCGAGGCGGGCCGGCGCGAGGGCCTTGCTGCCATCGCCGCCGCGGCAGAGGCCGGCATGCCGCTCGCCCAAGGGCTCTACGGCGTGCTGATGCTCTCAGAGGCCTTCAACGTCGAGCGCCTACGCGTCGGCCTCACCCCCGATCCCGACCGGGCGATGGCGCTCCTCACCGCCGCACGCCGGCGCGGACTGGCGCTCGGCCCCGACACCGTCGCCCTTGATACGCTGGAAAAGCGCCGCCGCGCCCAGTTCGTCGCCCACTGCCAAAGCCGGCTCGACTTCGACCTGCGCGCCCTGCTCGATCCCTGGAACCTGCGCGCGGGCGCCGATGTGGCCGAAGGTTTGGGCCGTCTGCCCACCCTCCTGCGCCGCGCCCTCGACGGCGCCTCCTTGGAGGGCTGGCGCCAAGCCTGTGCCGAGATCGACGCCCTCGACGATGTCCCCGGCGATCTGCTGCTCGCCTTGGCGGCCATGCGCGCGCGCGCGGGCGAGACCGATATGGCCGAGGCGCTGCTCGCCCGCGTCGAGCCCGATCCCTTCGTCGCCTTCGTGCGCGCCTCGCTCCTCTATGGGCGCGACGAGAGCGAGGCCATGGTGCGCCTTAGCGCCGCCGCGCGCGAGGGCCATGAAGGCGCCACCCTCTATCTGGCGCTGCTCGGCTCGGGCCGCACCGAAGAGACCGAGCGCCTGCGCGCCGAAGTGCGCACCCTTGCCGAGGCCGGGCTGCCAGCCGCGCAGTTTCTTCAGGCCGTGTTCGAGCAGCGCGCGCGCGAGCCCTTCGCCGCGATCCGCGCCCTGGTCTGGGCCGAGCGCGCCGAAGCGGCAGGCTTTACCATCGGACCGCGTATGATGGGCCAGATCCGCAGCACCGCCGCGGCGGTCCTGGAGCGCGATCTCGGCTTTCGCTTGGAGGCCCTGACCCCCGAGAGCCGGCGCCGCCACGGCCACACCACCTACCGCGGGCGCGGCGTGTTGGTGGCCGAGATCGGCGAGGAGGGCACTGCGGCCACCGGGCGCTCACCGCTTGCGCGCGGCATGATCGTCGATGAGGTTAATCGCACCGCCCTCGACAGCACCGTGACCACGGCGCGTCGGCTGATGCTCGAACAACTGATGGAGAGCGGGCGGATTTCGGGCTTTGTCACCCGTCCGGGCGGGGGCAAGGCGCTCTATCTGCTGCAACCGCCCGCAGACCTCGCCGCTTTTTTGGAAGAACGCCCAGAGAGCCTCGGCCTGCGCGTGCTCAACAGCCGCCCCTCCACACTGCGTCAGGGGCCGGGCGAGGCCTTCACCGTCCTGACCGACACCCGCGCGGGCGAGCGCGTGCAGCTACTCTCGCCCCTGGAAGGCGGTTGGGTGCGCGTGCGCCTCACCCGCGACAACGCCCTGGAAGGATACCTGCCCCATGTCGCGTTCGCGCATAACTGAGTTGGACTGTCCGGGCAGGCAGCGGCGCACAGAAGCCGCCGCTCACTGGCGCCAGAATGCAGGGAAATACGCCCGGTCGTCGATCTGGCGGCGTGCGGCCTCCAGGCGGCTTTCGATGCCGGCGAAATCGTCGAGCAGCGCGCTCTGGCGTTGCATCGGCGCAGGGCAGGCGCAGTCGTTCCAGCGCACCACGATCTCAGGCGCGCCCTCGCGGGCGTCGGTCTCGGCTTCCTCCACCGGCGCGGCACTCTCGGCACCGGCCTCAGCCAGCGCCAAATGCGCCTCGACCGCATCCATGCCCAGCATGCTCTGCAACAGCGCCGCCGCCTTGGCATCGACATGCGCGGCCGTTCCCGCCTCGGCGGCAAACGGCACGGCAAGGGCAAACAGCGCGGTGGCGGTGAGGGTGCGGATCGGGGCGAAGGTCATCGGTCTCTCTCCTTTGGGGGTGCGGCACTCCAACCGGGCCGCATTCGGGCCTGACGATGTCATAGGCTGGGGCGAAATCGCAGCCGACGGCGCAAAGACCGCCGTTTTTCGCGCAAGGAGAGCCTGATGCCCGCCCCGATGACCGCCTCAAAACTGCTCACCCGCCTCAGTGTGGCGCTGCTTTGTCTGGGCATTGCCGTCCTGCCCGCCCGCGCGGGCGAGCGCACGGGCGAGGCGCTCGGCGTGGTGCGCGCGATCTTCTACCACGAGCTCGGCCACGGCATGATCGATGCGGTTCGCCTGCCCGTGGTCGGCCCCGAGGAAGCGGTGGTCGATGAGTTCTCGACCTACGTCCTCATCCTGACCGGACAGAACAGCACCCGCCAGATCGAGGCGCTGCGCACCATCGGCAGCTTTTGGTATCTGCTCGCCGCCCAAGGCCAAAACGCACCCGCCTGGGGCGAGCACTCCCCCAGCGATCGCCGCGCCTATGCGGTGTTTTGCCTGCTCTACGGCTCCAATCCCGCCGCCTTTGCCGATCTGGTCATCACCTACGGCGTGCCGCCGCGCCGCGCTGCCCAGTGCGAGCGCGAGTACCGCGAGAAGGAAGCCACCTGGATCGGGCTCCTCCAGCCCCATCTGCGCGGTGCCGAGGGAGCGGGCACGGCGGGCTTTGAGGTGCGCTATGAGGCGCCGAGCGACGAGACCCGCGCCGTCGAGCGGCTCTGGCAGCAGTCGCGCTTTCTCGAATCGCTGGCCAATGAGGCGGGCGCCCTGTTTGGCCTGCCCCGTCCCATGCCGGTCATCGGGCGCTCATGCGGCTTCGCCAACGCCTATTGGGACGGCACGGCGATCACGCTCTGCTATGAACTGACGGCGTGGATCGAGTCCGTGCTGGCCAGCGAAGAGACCGGCGACGGTGGCGCTACGTCCACTCCGGGCGCCCCGGGCGCTGCGGCGGGCGGCATGCAAAACCTCAACGCGATCCTGGGCAGCGAGTGAGGCGCGCGCGCGGATATACCCGCTGGGCGCTGGCGGGTCTGCTGGCCGGGCTGGCGCTGGCGCCCGTGCCCCAGGCTGCGGCCGATCTGGTGCGACCGTTCCAGGCCGGCGCCGAGGCGTGCCAGGGGGACTGCGCGGCGTTTCTGGTCGATCTCGAACCGCTGGCGGGCACTGACCCGCTCACCGATGCCCTAGAGCGCCAGGGCTTTGCCGTCGAGCGCTTGGAGCGGCCCTCGATCCTGGCCTTTGAGGCCCGTCTCGATGCGTTTTTCGCCCGTCTTGGCCGCGAGGGCGTGCGCCATGCTGTCCTTGCCTACCGCGGGCCGCTGGTGGTGCGCGAGGGCCGTGCGGCGCTGCCCGGGCGCGAGGCGGGGCGGCTCTCGGGCGCAGACGGCGCGCGCCTTGATGCGGTGCGCCTGCCGGGACTTGGCGATCGTCTGGCGGCCTCGGGGCTGGAGAGCGCCGTGCTGATCATCGAGGCCACGCGCCGCCCGACCGGCGTGCCCGTCGATCCGGACTTCCCGGGCGTGGCCACCCCTGAGACGCTGCTCATCGTCACGCCCGAGGGCGGCAGTGCGGCGCTGGCTGGCTTGATCGGCGATCCCGCCCTGCCCGAGGGCGAGGCCGAGCGCCTTGCAGCCCTGCGCGCGCGCCTTGGCCCCGACGCCGAGATCCGCCGCCTCAACCCCGAGACCACCGTGGCCGCACTGCCGGCAGGTGAAGGCGCGCCCACCAGTCTCGACCGCGCCCTCGATCCAGCCAGCATCGCCGCCGAGCAGCGCCGCCTCGACTTTGAGGACATCGCCGCCAATCCCACCCTGGAGCGCCTGGGCGCCTTTACCCGCCAGCACTGCCCACCGGGCGAGCGCGCGCGTGCCTGCATCGAGGCCGAGCGCCAAATCGCAGCCTTGGAGCGGGCTTTGTCCGAGCAGGTCCGGCTCTGCCATCGCCTCGCCACGCATCCGGACGATCCAGCGACCACCGACACCGGCGTGCCCGGAGACCGCGTCGATGCCCGGCGCGCGCTCGTGCCCTGTCGCGAGGCGCTCGATCGCACGCCCGAGGATCCGCGCCTCAATTATCAGTACGCCCGCGTGCTCGATATTCTGCGCAATCCAGGCTTTGCCGAACACTACGAGCGCGCCGTCTCCCAAGGTTATGCCATTGCCGCTTATGGCTATTCGCTGGCGATCCTGGAGGGGCGCGTCAGCCTTGGCCTTGAGCGCGCCGCCGAACTGGCGCGCAGCGCCGCCGAGGCCGAGATCGTCGAGGCCCAACGCCTCTACGCGCTGCTGCTGCGCCGCGGCATCGGCACCGCCCCCAACCCACGCGAGGCGCGGCGCTATCTGGAGCGCGCCTCTGAAGCAGCCCCGCTCGCCCAAATCGATCTGGCCGAGTTGATCCTGGACGAAAGCGGCGGCCTCGGCCCCGAAACGGACGTCGACGAGCGCCGCGAGGGTACCTTCGAGGAAGTCCAGCGCCTGCTGTCAGATGCGATCCGGCGCGGCCTCGTCGACGCAGACCGTACCGAGGCCGAAGCCCTGCTCGCGCGCATCAACACCCGCCTCGACGCCATCGAGCGCCAGCGCACGCCCACCGACCCCATGGCCGCCTGCGCCGATATCCTCACCTATGAGGCGCTCGATCTCTTTGGCCTGTTCAGCCTGGTCGACATCATCGGCGAAGGCGATCTGTTCGACAAACTCGACCGCCACCAGCGCCGCAAACTGCGCCGTCTCGATATCGAGGGCGCGGTGCAGGCCTGCGAGCCGATGTTTGGCCAGACCGTCGTGCCGCGCCTCAAAACCCGCTATGCCGTCCTTCTGGAGCTGCTCGATCGCCCAGGGCGCGCGCGCGATTACGGCCAGACCCGCGGCGGCGCCGGCGCGCTCTATGCCCAAGCCGCCGACGAGGGCGAGGCGCAGGCGATGTTCTTTCACGGCCTGCGCACGCGCAACCTCGATCCAAACCGCCACCCCGGCGCCTTCGTCGAGGGCCAGCGCTGGCTGGAACGCGCCCACCGCGCTGGTGTGGCCGAGGCGACGTTTTTCCTCTCGCTGCCCCATATTTTGCGCGATGCGCCCCTGGGCAGCGGCTTTCGCGCCGATCCCAACCGCGGGCTGGAGCTGATGCTCTCCATCGGCAACCGCCCGATCCCCATCGTCAAAGTGATGCTGGCCAATATCCTCTCCAACCCCGGCCAGTGGGGCATCGCCCGTGCGCCGGCATCTCCGGCGATCATCCAGCGCTATCTCGACGAGGCGCGCCAACTCGGTGTGGAGTTTTGAGCCCGACCATGACCGCACTCTCCCTCACCCCGTTTGCCCTTGCCCTGACCTTTGCCGTGGTGCTGGCCGCGCCCCCGCTTGCCGCAGCCCAGAGCCAGCGCGTGTTGTTGCCCTTTGAGGATCCCTTCGCGCCGGGCGTGGCCCCCGATTGCGCCACGCTGCCCGAGCGCGAGCACGAAAAGCTCGATTGCCGTGCCGAGGCAGCGGTTGCGGCGCCCCAGCGCCTCGCCCAGGCAGGCGGCGCGGTGCTGGCCAGCGCCTCCACGCCGCGCACCCTGCCGGCTTTCGAGGATCCGTTTGCGCCGGGCAACGGCGCACCGCTTTGCGACATGCTCGACCAGCGCGAGCGTGAGAAGTTTGGCTTTGCTGAGGAGTGCGCCCCAGCGTCGACGGGGGCCTCTGCGGCTCTGCCCGATCCCGTTAGCGAGCGCGCCGCCGCGCCCGAGGGCAGCCGTCCGCTGGCGCGCGAGGACATCCCCGATCTCTACCGCCGTGTGCTCTCGCTGCCGGGCGCGCGCATTGCGCCAAGCCCCAGCGCTGCCGATCCTGGTGCGCCCGAACTGCCCGCCTTCACCGTGTTCTACGTCTACGAGGAGGCCGAGGCGGGGGGCACGACGTGGCTGCGCGTCGGCCAAAACGCCTTTGGCGAGACCGACGGCTGGCTGCGCACCGAGGAGGCCGAGGACTGGCGCACCATGCTGGTGATGCAATACGCCTCCAAGGGCTCGCGCGGGCCGGTGCTGTTTTTCAAACGCCGCAACGACCTGGTCGATTTCGCCACCGACCGCTACGTCGCCGAAGAGGTGCGTCTGGCCTATGAGGAGATCGAGGAGGGCGAGTACGACGACGATTTCTTCATCGCCATGGAGCCCGCGCTCGGTGTGGCCGAAGACAACGTCTACCTCATGCCCATACTCGATCACCGCTTGGAGTTTTCCGCCCTTGGCGAGCCCTTGCGCCTGCTCGAAGTGGCCAGCCTCAACACCGAGGCCGGTGCCGAGGTCCAGACGGACGTGCGCGAGGCTGAAAACCGCGGCGTGCCGCGGCGCGCCGGAGCGCTGCGCCGCCTCAAGGTCGGCGTGGTGTTTTTGATCGACACCACCCGCTCCATGGGTCCCTACATCGAGCACACCCGCGCCATCGTCAATTCGACCGTGGCAGCGCTTGAACAATCGGGCAATCTGGATGCGTTTTCCTTTGGCCTGGTCGGCTTCCGCGACAACACGGACGTGGCGCCGCGGGTCGAATATGTCTCCAAGGTGTTCCAGCCCCTAGACCCCAACGCCGACCAACGCACCGTGTTGCGCAATTTCGAGTTGATGGAGCAAGCCCGCGCGCCGACCGATGGCTTCTCCGAGGACGCTTTCGCCGGGCTCTACACCGCCATCAACGGCCTGGACTGGAGCCCCTTCGATGCGCGCCTTCTGGTGATGATCACCGATGCAGCACCCCGCGATGCGTTCGATCCGCTGGTGGCCTATCCGGGCTATAGCGCGCTCAACGTGGTCGATGATGCCAACCGCAACAATATCTCCATGTCGGTGATGCACCTGATTACCCCCCAGGGCATCCGCGCTGGCAATGTGGATATCGCCAGCCCGATCTATCGCGAGATCGCGCGCTCGGGCGACAGCGCGTTTGAGAAATACCTGGCAGTCGACACCCGCGATCCAGACGCCTTCGTCTCCCAAGTGCGCGGTTTCCAAGCCTCGCTGCTCGGTGCGGTGGAGACGCTCAACCGCTCGCGCCCGGTCGAGCAGGCCGAGACTGCCACCCCCGGCACCGCCGAGGATCTGGGCCAGGTGCTAGTCAACGAGATCTTCCGCGCCCAACTCGAATACCTCGGCGCCGACCGCGACCAAGAGGCGCCGCGCTTTTACCGCGCCTGGGCCGCCGACCGCGATCTGCAAGCGCCCACCGTCAAGGCGCTCGATGTGAAAGTGTTCCTCACCCGCAACCAACTCGCCGCGCTCAACAAAGGCGTCGAGACCATCCTAGAAGCCTATCTGCGCAAGGACACCGGCGGGGGCGATTTCTTCGACGCGCTCCAAGCGCTCTCGGCAGAGACCTCGGTCGAGGGCGGGCGCACGCGCACCGTGGAGAAGGCAGGCGCGCTGCTGCCCTCGTTTCTCAGCGCCCTGCCCTACCGCTCGGATTTCCTGACCCTGGATAAAGCGCAATGGCAAGCCTTCGGCCCCGCCGGACAGCGCCAAAAGATCGACGATCTGCAATCCAAGCTGCTCGCCTATCGCGCCCTGGCCGAAAGCCGCACCGATTGGAAGGATCTGGGCGCGGGTGATCGCGGTCTTGAAGTGACGCCCATGCAACTCAACCTGCTGCCATGAGCGCGCTCCTCGATATCGAGGGCTTGGCCTATCGCTATCCGGGCGAGCGCCCGGTGGAGATCAGGCTCGACCGGCTGACACTGGCCCCTGGCGACGTGGTCGCGTTGGTCGGGCCGTCGGGGTGTGGCAAGTCGACGGTGCTCGATCTCTTGGGCCTTGCCTTGGCACCGAGCGAGGTTGGGCGCTTTACGCTGGCACCCACCGCCGGTGGCCCGGGCGACATAGCACCGCTTTTGCGCACCGGCGATCTCGACGCCTTGGCCGAAGTACGGCGCACTCGGCTTGGCTATGTCCTCCAACAAGGCGGGCTTCTGCCGTTTTTGAGCGTGGCCGACAACATCGCCATTCTGGGCCGCGGCGACGGGCGCGCCGCGCTGGAGGATCTGGCCGAGACACTCGGCATCGCCCAAGTGCTCGACCGCCGTCCGGGCACGCTCTCCATCGGCCAGCGCCAGCGCGTGTCCATCGCGCGCGCGCTCTATGCCCGCCCGGCGCTGCTGCTTGCCGACGAGCCCACCGCCAGCCTCGATCCGCCGACCGCCTCCGAAGTGCTCGATCTCCTGATCGCGACGGCGCGCGCGCGCGGCATGGCGGTGGTCTTGGCCAGCCACGACTGGCCCATGGTCGAAGCGCGGGGCCTCACCCGCCTGACCGCCACCACCGAGCGCCATGCCGGGGGCCTTAGCGCCCGCTTCGCCCCCGTCCCCGCCGAGGCCGCCGCATGAGAGCCGAGGCCCCCCCGACTGCGCCCGTGCGCGCACTGGCGGTCTGGCAGGTGGCCTTGGCCGATTTCCTGCACGACTGGCGGCTCTCGCTGGTGGCGGTGCTCGGGGTCACGGTGGCGCTGGCGCCGCTGGTGATCTTGTTTGGTCTCAAGCTCGGCGTGGTCGACCGTCTGCGCGCCGATCTGTTGTCGGACCCGCGCAATCTCGAACTGATCCTGCCGGGTGGGGGCGCTGCACGCTTTGATGAGGCGTGGTTTGCCGAGACCGCAGCGCTTCCCGAGACCGGCTTTCTCACCCCCATGACCCGCGGCACCGTGGCGCGCATTTTGCTGCGCAACCGCGCCGACCGCGAGGCCGAGCCCGCCGATGTCGCCCTGATCCCAACAGGCGCAGGCGATCCGGTGCTGGAACGCGCCGGGGTTGCGCCCCCCACTGAGGACGCCTTGGTGCTGAGCGCCAGCGTCGCCGCCCAGCTTCGCGTTGCCCCAGGCGCCGCCATCGAGGCCACCATCACCCGCACCGACGGCACGCGGCGCGAGGGCGAGTTCCTCGATCTCACCGTCGCCGCCGTCCTGCCCCCCGAGGCCGACGCGCGCAGCCGCATCTATGCGCCCCTCGCCCTGGTCGTGGCCGTCGAAGACTACCGCGAATGGCAGCGCGTCGAAGCCTATGGCTGGCCCGGACGCGACCCGGTCGACGACCCCTTTGCCGATTTCCGCCTCTACGCTGCCGATCTCGATGCCGTCGCCCCCCTCAAGGCCCACCTTGAGGCCCAGGGGCTGACCATCGAGAGCGCCGCAGCCAGCATCGCGCGCGTACGGCGCATCGACGGCGATCTCTCGCTGATGTTCGCCGCCATCCTGGCGCTCTCGGTGGCTGGTTTTGCCACCACACTGGCCCTCAACCAACTCGCCACCGTGGCGCGCAAACGCACCACCTTGGCCGTGTTGCGCCTGCTCGGCTACGGCGGCGTGGCGCTGATGGCCTTTCCCATCGTCCAAGGCGCGCTGATCGGGTTGCTGGGCGCTTTGGCGGCACTCGCCGTCTTCGCCGCCATGGACCCGGTGATCGGCGCCCTCTTTGCCGATCTCAGCACCAGCCGCACGAGCCTGACCCGACTGCCCGCCGAATACGCCCTCGCCGCGCCCCTCGCCAGCACCCTGATTGCCGCCCTCGCCAGCGCCGTTGCCGCGGCGCAAGTCCTGAAAATATCGCCATCGACGGAATTGCGACATGCTTAGAGCCCTCTCAGCCGCCAC
>JBCDHK010000117.1:0-9742 GCA_038750185.1 Pseudomonadota bacterium | reverse complement strand
GGCACCGGCACCGCACGACGCAGCCAAATACGCGTGGCGGCATCTGATCGAGAACTTCTTTCAGAGGCTCAAAGAGTTCAAGCGTATTGCCCTGCGCGCCTGCAAGACCGACACCAGTTTCTCGGCAATGATCGCCCTAACTGCCACACTCATCCGATTAAAATAAACATCAACACGCCCTAGCGCCAGTCCAGCGCAGATCTCACTCAAGCGCTCGGGGACGTTTTTTGAAGTCCTCTACGGCGCATCCATTCTGGGCGTCGTGACGGGGCCGTGCCGAGTGGTTTGCATGACCCATGCACTGCAGTTCGCGTCCGACCGTGGCCTCATCCAGCAAGACGCCATAGTCGTCCCGGTGTGGATCGGCGAGCCACTGGGCCAGATCGCGGCGGCGCCAGCGACTACGCCATAGATCTGGGATCAGACCTTTTTTCGCGCCTCTCGGCCAAGCCAGCGCGCTGCTCTTTGGTGAGCTTGTGTTTCGGTCCAGGAGCCTTGCAGTCGGGGAGCCTTGCAGTCGGGGAGCCTTGCGCTCAACGAGCCCCTTTGAGCCCCCGGCAAGACGGGCCGCCTCCGAATAGCCTCTGCCATCCTAGATCTGCGCTAAGGGCAGGAGCCTGAGACCCTGGTCACCGCCCCAGCTCCGCCTCGCCGAACGCCGCGACGCCGTCAAAGTCGTCCCTCAACTTAATCGCCGGTGCCCAACCACGTCTACTCGGGCTAAATAATCGCACATGGAAAGGGGTTTGTGGGTTTTAGAACTGCCCCAAAACGCGCCAGCCCTGTTTGAGCGCCGATCGGCCTGGGAGAAGCAGCGACCTTTCAATTTCGTGCTATCGGACTGCATATGGGAGCCTGCAGAGGTGGTCGCGACCTCTTTGATCCCTTGGCAGAAACAAAGGTCACTGCAACCAGCGCAGCCGCAGCAGATAAGGTTAAAGTCCGTGAAGAACGGGATTTGGCTGGGGCGGCTGGATTCGAACCAGCGCATGGCGGTACCAAAAACCGCTGCCTTACCGCTTGGCTACGCCCCAATCGTGGCTGACAATAGTGTGGTGGTGGCGTGCGGGCAACCCACAACACCGCCCTTTAGGCATGCTGTGGAGCTGGCGGTGGATACAAGCCCCAAGACGCCTCAGCGGATCAGCCAGGGCTCGGAGTCCTCGATGTCCTCAACGGCGTCCTTGTCGGACACGCTGGCGAGAGGGCGGCCTCCGTCTGTGGGCGCAGAGGCCACGCAGTCGGTGATATCGAGGACCAAGCTGTTCCACAGCACCGAGCCATCCTCACGCGCGATTGGATAGCCTTGGCCTTGGAGGCGCTTCTCGCGTCCAGAAGGCGTGCGTGCACGCCAGGTACAGTTCCAGGTGGTTTGGTGTTGGGCGGAAGTCAAAACCGACGCCCGCACCTGCGCCAGATCCTCAGGCAATACCGTCTCCCAAAGCAGACGCGGCTCAGCGACAATCTCGGCCGCGCTCAGCTCCCAAAGACCCTGGCAGCCGTCGCTGATGTAAGGGATCTCATCGCGGCCATCGCTGTGCAGCACATAGCGCAGGATCGCGCCAGGGATACTGTCGGCCATATCGGCAAACCGACGCTCCCCCTCGCGCACCGCCGCTTGAGAGGTGCGCAGGCTGGTCAGATCGTTGCAGATCCCCACTAGACGTTCAGGGGTGTTGTCGGCTCCCATGACAACGGCAGCGCTCAGGCGCAGATAGCGCATCTCGCCGGTGCGCGTGCGGATGCGAAACTCAGTGTCGAGCGTACCCGCCCCAGCGAGCGCCTGACGCAGCGCCGCTTCGACGCGTTCTCGGTCGTCCTCGACAATCGCCTCGCGCCACTCGGACTGGGCATAACACGCGCTCGCGCGGCTGGGGTTGTGGGGGCTCGCGTCATTCCATTGGATCTCGTTTTGCCTCAGGTCGAGCTCCCAGGTGCCGATCTCGGCGGCGCGCATGGCCAGTTCGAGACGGCCTTGCAGTTCGCGGTTGTCGGCGCTGATGCGGTGATGGGCCAGCGACCAACTGATCACCACGCCGATGGCCGAGACCGAGAGCACATTGGCCAAGCAGATAAAGGGGAAATTGGCGACAATCCACGTCGGGTCGATGCCCTGGGGCTGGACGAAATACACCGTCACCCCAGCGCCGATGAAACTGAGCCCGATCAGATGGACAATGGTCCAAACCCCGACCAACCCGCCAAGCCCACTGCGCAGATAGCCATAAAGTGCACCGAGCAGCGCATAGACGCAGATGCTCACCACACCGGTCGCCGCCAGTGGTCCGCCCGCAATGGCCCGCCCGAGCCCGCCAAGACAAGCCGCGATCAGCCCCGCCAGCGGTCCACCAAGCGCGCCCGCAAACATCACCGGCCCCGCGCGGGCATCGACCAAGACGCCATCGAGGTTGTCCACAGGAAACGAGGTCACCAAGAGGGCCGTGGCGCCAAGCAGCAGCCCCGTCATCAGCGGATCGCCGAACACACGCGAGCCGGTCTTACCGTCGCCGATGATGGAGACGATGGCCAAGCTCGCCAGCACCAGCAAGCTGGCATTTTGCAATAGCGGGTAGAGCATGCGTGAGCGACTATACGGTAGTGGACCCACTGATGTCATACAGCAAAATGAGAAATAGGGAACTGAAACCGTCGTGCGCAGCACGCTCCGGCACGCGGGCTATGGCGAAAGGGCAAACACCAAACAGGTGGTCGAGCCGGTGGCATAGAGTTTTCCGTCAGCATCGACGAGGCGGCCCTCTGCCGTGCCGGTGCGCCGTCCGACGCGCAGGGTGTGGCCCTCGGCCCGCAACGCGCCGGTGGCTTCGGTGACAGCACGCAGGATCTTCACGCTGTATTCGAGGGTGGTGTAACCCTGTCCCGCCGGCAGAGCCGACTGCACGGCACAGGCCATACAACTGTCGAGCAGCGTGCCAAACCAGCCGCCGTGGACGGCGCCGAGCGGATTGTAATGGGCAAAGGCCGGGCGGCCCTCAAAGACGACGCGCCCAGGCTCGACGTCGATCAGGCGCATGCCCATGGGTTCGGCGATGGGCGGGGCGGGAAAGCGGCCGGTACGGATGCCGTCGATGAACGCAAAGCCGGAGAGTTTGGCAAGTTGTTCGGGGGTTAGCAGCTCGGTCGCTGAGCGGGCGAAGCGGTTTTCAGCCTCAGCCACCGATGCGCTCCCAGACCGCAACACGCCCCATCACGGAGCGGATACGGTTGAGAAGGGCAAGACGGTTTTGGCGCAAGGCCGCGTCCTCGGCATTGACGAGCACGTCCTCGAAGAAGGCATCGACCGGCGCGCGCAGGGCAGCCATGGTGGCCATGGCGGCGGTGAAAGCCTCGCGCGTCAGGGCTGTCGCGATGGCGGGCTCGGCGGCATCGAGCGCGGCGAAGAGGGCGCGCTCGGCGTCCTCCTCGGCCAAAGCTGGATCGGGGGCCGTGTCGTGGGACTGGCCGTCTTTCTTTTCCTCGGCGGTGACGATATTAGCTGCCCGGCGGTGGCCTGCGAGCAGATTGGCACCGTCTTCGGTATTGAGGAAGCCTTGCAGCGCCCGCACGCGAGCGACCAGGAGCACCAGATCGTCCTGCCCGCCAAGGTCGAAGCAAGCGTCGATGACATCGTGGCGGATGCCTTCGTCACGCAGGGCCACTTTCAGGCGGTCGGCGAAAAAGCCGATCAGATCGGCCTGCCCCTTGGGCACCAGTGCGTGATCGGTCGCGGTGAAGACACGCTGCAGATCAAGGCGCACGCCGTTCTCCAGCAACAGCCGGATCACGCCGAGGGCTGCACGGCGGAGCGCAAACGGGTCCTTGGAGCCAGTGGGCTTTTCGTCGATGGCCCAAAAGCCGGTCAGCGTATCGAGTTTATCGGCTAGGGCGACTGCGATGGCCGTGGGCTCGCTCGGCACGGCGTCCGACGGCCCGAGGGGGCGATAGTGGCTCTCGCAGGCGTCGGCCACCACCTCGGGCAATTCGGCTGCGCGGGCGTAGTAGCGGCCCATGGTGCCTTGCAGTTCGGGAAACTCGTAGACCATCTCCGAGGCCAGATCGGCCTTGGCGACACGTGCGGCTTGAGCGGCTAACGCTGGATCGGCGCCGACGGCAGGGGCGATCTCGGCGGCAAGCACTGCGATGCGGGCGACGCGGTCGGCCTGCGAGCCCAGCTTGGCGTGGAAGACGACGTTTTCCAGCGGCTTGGCCATGGCTGCCATGCCGGCCTCTCCCTGGCCTGCCACTGGGCGCAGATCGTTCTCCCAGAAGAATTTCGCGTCCGAGAGGCGTGCGCGCAGCACGCGCGCGTTACCGGCTAGGATCGTAGCACCCCCGTCGGGGGCCTCGATATTGGCGACCGTGATGAAATGCTCGATGCGGGCGGTGGCCGGATTGCGCACCGAGAAGAATTTCTGGTGCTCCTTCATCGAGGTCTGTAGCACTTCGGGCGGCAGATCGAGAAACTCGGGGCCGATGTCGCCCATCAACACCACCGGCCACTCGACCAGCCCCGCTACCTCGGCGAGCAGTCCTTCGTCTTCGACCAGTTCCAGACCGCGCGCAAAGGCGGCTTGGGTGGCGTCGTGGTGGATGCGCGCGGCGCGCTCGTCGGGGTCGAGCACCACCTTGGCGCCAGCGAGGTGCTCGGCGTAGCTCTCGAAACCAGTGACGCTAAAGCGCCCCGGCGCCATGAAGCGGTGGCCCTCGGTGGTGTCGGTAGCGGTGAGGCCGCCGATCTCCAGGGGGACGGTGCGTGCACCGGTCTCGTCGGAGAGCAGGCAGAGGATCGAGCGCAGCGGGCGCACCCAGCGCAGGCTCCCCTCACCCCAGCGCATCGATTTGGGCCAGGGAAAGTTGCGCACGGTGGCGGTGACGGCGTCGGCGATGACCTCCTCAGAAGGGCGGCCAGGGCGCTCGATCACGGCGAAGAGCACGGTGCCCTTCTTGTCGGGGCGCTCTTCGAGCTGGTCGCGAGTGAGGCCGGTTGAGCGCAGAAAACCCTCGATTGCCTTGTCGGGGGCATCGGCGCGGGGGCCTTTGCGCTCCTCGCGGGTGGGCCGGGTGGCCTGGGGGAGGCCAGTGACGCTCAAGCTCAGGCGGCGGGGCGTGGCGAAGCTGCCGGCGCTCTCGTACGTGAGGCCCGCCTCGACCAGGTGGTCGGTGATGAGGCGGCGCAAGTCCTGGCGCGCGCGCGGTTGCATGCGCGCGGGGATCTCCTCGGAGAACAGCTCCAGCAACAGATCGGGCATGGGGGCTCCTTGGGCAGCGGGGCAGGGGCTCACTGCCGGGCGAATTCCTCGGTCAACTGGCGCCACATGTAGGCGCGCCCGTCCGGGTAGCGCGCGATGACGCGGTCGGCGCCGTCGAACTCCTCGGCCTCGGCGAGATAGGCGAGGGCGCGCCCTGCCGCGAGATCACGGGACAGTGCCTCGGCATCGAAACAGTCGAACCAGGGCGGGGGGACGAGCGGCGTGGGTTCGGGCGCGGCGGGGGCCTCGGGGGTCTCAGTGAGGCGAAAACACGCGCGCAGCTTGAGCGGCGAGGTCGGCGCATCGATGCCCTGCCACTCGGAGACGGCATAGGCGCGCCCGGCGATCTCGACGCGCTCGGCCTCGGTCTCTTCGTAGAAGGCGTAAAATTGCGTGTACCAGAGCCCTCCAGTGAAGACGACGATGAACACCAGCATGGCGATCATCAGGATGCGGCCGTTGGGGGTCTTGGGCTTGGCCTTAGCGCTCATTGGGCAGCCTCTTGGGCGTTTTCCTGCCAGCCGCCGGCCTCGGTGGCGCGGTAGGCATCGGCACAGGCCTTGGCGAGCGTGCGCACGCGGGCGATGAAGGCCTGGCGCTCGGTGGGGCTGATCACGCCGCGGGCATCGAGTAGGTTGAAGAGGTGGGACGCCTTGATGCACTGGTCATAGGCGGGCTGGGCCATGACGATGCGCCGCCCGGTCTTGGGATCGTCTTCGGGGGCGTCCAAGATCGTAGCGCACTGGCGCTCGGCGTCCTCGAAGTGGCGGAGCAGCGTCTCGGTGCAGGCGGTATCGAAATTGTAGCGCGAGTACTCGGCCTCGGCCTGGACGAAGACATCGCCGTAGGTGAGCGGGATGGGCGCGTCCGGGTCGTTGAAGGGCATGGCCATGACGTGCTCGGCGCCGAGGACATACATGGCCAAACGCTCCAGCCCGTAGGTAAGCTCGCCCGAGACGGGGTGGCAATCGTGGCCGCCAACCTGCTGGAAATAGGTGAACTGCGAGACCTCCATGCCATCGCACCACACCTCCCAGCCAAGACCCCAGGCGCCGAGGGTGGGGCTCTCCCAGTCGTCCTCAACAAAGCGGATGTCGTGTGTCGCCATGTCGATGCCGATGGCCTCCAGCGAGCCGAGGTAGAGCTCCTGGAGATCGGGGGGCGAGGGTTTGATCAGTACCTGATACTGGTAGTAGTGCTGGAGGCGATTGGGGTTTTCACCGTAGCGCCCATCGGTCGGGCGGCGCGAGGGCTGGACGTAGGCCGCAGCCCAAGGACGCGGCCCGAGCGCACGCAGCGTGGTAGCAGGGTGAAAGGTGCCCGCGCCCACCTCCAGGTCGTAGGGCTGGAGCACGGCACAGCCTTTGGCGGCCCAATAGGCCGAGAGGCGCAGCAAAACCTCTTGAAACGAGCGCGGCTGGGACATGGGGCAGCCTTCGTGAGTGAGCGTGGCGTTGCCCGGGGTGGTACTGCGGCTGGGCTGAAGGGTCAATGCGAGGGAGTGGGTCTTGGCCGTCGCTGGGTCTCTCGGTGGGGCGCTGTCCTCTTGGCACAAAAGGCGGGCTTGTTGTCCCAATCGGCTAAGGACTGCAACCAATCGTGACTAGCCACACCTCACCCATCCCGCTAAACGTGTGCATGGTGAACGTATCGAAGGGGGGCGACGCGCTGTACCGGACCGCGCACCGACAGGGCGCACGTTCAGCACGGCCCTCCTTAATACGATACTATCAGGCAGGGTGCTGAGCGCAGACTGTGCGAGAATATAATCAACTGTCCTTAGTGGCCACTTCGGCGACCCTACTCACGCGTAAAAGACTAGCGACAGCCGACAAAGCCCCGTGCGGTGAGGACAACAAGGAGCGAGCAATCATGGCAACTATCTTGCGCATGCGTTGCCATGACTGCCTAGCATCCATACGAACGGCTGTCCTAGCCGCGTCGATTGCAATGATCGGAAGCACTAGTCAGGCCGTCGTCGTCAATGATTTCAACGGCCCCTTTGACGGAATACAACTTGGTCAATTCTTTCCAAGCGTTGCACGGTTGGATTTCGCAGGCGGGCGTTGCAGCGGCTCTCTGATTTCTCCGACAACGGTACTGACAGCAGAGCATTGTTTTCGAAACGACGACGGCACGCCGCGTCTAGGGCAGGTGAACGTTACATTCACGGCGACCAATACAGGAACGACAACAACCCCCGAAATTATGCGCACAGCGCCCGCGCCCCTAACCTTCGGCAATCCAAGCTTTAGTAACAATCCCGATTTTCTGCTCAACGGCGACGACATTGCCCTTCTGACGTTGAACCAGCCCGTCACGCAATTGCCTTCTTTGCGATTGTTTGACGGTGATGTGGTCGGTGAGGCGGGCTTTATTGTCGGTTTTGGCCGCAACGGGGTTGGCAGTACTGGCGCGGTCGGCTTGGACGGGGTCCGTCGTGCTGGCGTCAATGTCATTGACGATCTCGGCACGGCAAAATTTGCGGATTTCCAGGCTAATCCGAACAATCCTGTCCTAAGCGACTTCCCGAATACGGATAATATCCTCTCGGCTGATTTCGATGCTGGCAACACGAACACCCTGCTGCAATTGAGCGACGCGGCCCCTCTGGTGGGCGAGGGATTTGGCGCGCCTGGCGACAGCGGCGGGCCGTTGCTTATCCTGCGCGACGATGAACTGCTGATTGCCGGCGTATTGAGCGGATTGTTGTCCTATGGAGCGACACAGGCCACCTACGGAGACATCAACTACTGGACCTCAGTCTCCGATGCGCAAATTCGCTCCTTCATCGAAGTCGAAGGCAGCGGAGTCTTCTTACCCGCGGATACTCCCGTCCTCGTACCGCTGCCCGCCTCGGCATTCCTGCTACTCGGGGGCTTAGGCGCTCTGGGCCTCGTGCGGCGCTACGGCTAAGAGCCCAAGAGGCAAGCTCTCACCACGATCTACAATAAGCGCATGGTGAGACCCTGCTGAATGCAGAGGACACCGAATGATCCGCAGCATCCGAGCCAAGCTTTTCCTGACGGAGGCATGAGGGTATGGGCTGTGGCCTGTCCTCCGAAACCTTCCTCGTTCTAGCGTAGAGTTTGCTCAACCTTTGCAAGGAGCAAACGAACGCGAAAGAGCCGTTTCACCGAGGTACAAATCATCGGGATGAATAGGGAACAATGAAGCGCCCTGGGTTTGCCGGAGGCGGTTTTTTTTAAGTTACGCTGCGGTGGCCATGGCGTCCATCCGGGCGTAGTAGGCGGCTTCAGCTTCGGCGGGCGGGATGTTCCCGATGGGCTCAAATAGGCGGCGGTTGTTGAACCAATCGACCCATTCGAGTGTGACCAGTTCGACCGCTTCGAGGGAGCGCCAAGGCCCGCAGCGGCGGATCACCTCTGTCTTGAAGAGGCCGATCACGGTCTCGGCGAGGGCATTATCGTACGAGTCCCCCACCGATCCGACTGAGGGCTCGATGCCGGCCTCGGCGAGGCGTTCTGTGTACTTGATGGCCAGGTACTGCGCTCCGCGATCCGAATGCGCAACGAGCCCTGCGTCCTTGATCGGTCGCCGAGCGTGGATCGCCTGATCGAGGGCGTCGAGGACGAAGGTGGCGGTTGGGCTGCTGCTGACACGCCAGCCGACGAGCCGTCGGGCATAGGCGTCGATCACAAAGGCGACGTAGACAAAACCCCGCCAGGTGGCGACGTAGGTGAAGTCGCTGACCCAGAGCCGGTCAGGCGCCGGTGCCTGGAACTGGCGGTTCACTTTGTCCTGCGGGCATGGCTGCGCAGGGTCGGGCACGGTCGTCTTCACCGCCCGCCCGCGCACGGCACCCTGCAAGCCCATGGCGCGCATCAGACGCTCTACGGTGCAACGGGCCACATTAAAGCCCTCACGCTTCAACTGCCGCCAGACCTTCCGCGCCCCGTAGACCCCAAAATTTTCGGCATGGACGCGGGCGATCTCTCTGCGCAACTCAGCATCGCGCTGGGCGCGCGCCGATCTCTTCGAAGGATCGCGCCGCGTAGCCACCTGCGCGTAGTAGCTCGACGGGGCGATCAGCAGATGCCGGCAGATCGGCTCGACCCCATAGACCTCACGATGATCGTCGATGAATGCAATCATGTCTTTGATCGGCGGTCGAGCTCCGCCGCCGCGAAATACGCACTGGCCTTTCTGAGGATCTCATTGGCCTGCTTGAGCTCGCGGTTCTCGCGCTCCAGAGCCTTCAGGCGTGCCCGTTCCTCGGCCATCTGGTACGCATCAGCCTGCTCGGCCTTGCTCACCCATCCTTGCAGGGTCTGCGCCGTACAGCCGATCTTACGCGCCACCGAACATACCGCAGACCAGCGCGACGGATGATCAGGCAAAGCCTCCCGCACCATCCGCACCGCGCGCTCGCGCAACTCAGTCGAATACTGCGGCCGTCGCCGCTTCTCCGTTCCGTCTGTCATGACCCCATCCTTTCAAAACCAGGGGCCTCCGGCAAACCCGGGGCGCTTCAG
>JBCDHK010000116.1:0-9756 GCA_038750185.1 Pseudomonadota bacterium | reverse complement strand
ATGCGCTGATCACGCTGTTGCCGCTGCTCTGGATCCTGGCGACCGGCTTCAAGTCGTCCTCAGACGCCATCGCCTACCCGCCCAAGGTGGTGTTCGAGCCGACGCTGGAGGGCTACGTCAACCTCTTCACCACCCAGACGCGCCAGACCCAGGAGTATCTGGAGGCCAATCCGCCCGAGACCTGGTACGAAGAGATCGTGCACGACAAGGGCATGGTGATCGCCGGGCCCTCGCGCTTTGGCGAGCGCTTCTTCAACTCGGTGATCATCGGCTTCGGCTCGACGTTTCTCTCGGTCTTTCTCGGCACGCTCGCGGCCTACGCCTTCTCGCGCTTTCGCGTGCCGCTCAAGGACGATCTGCTGTTCTTCATCCTGTCGACGCGCATGATGCCGCCGATTGCCGTGGCGATCCCGATCTTCCTGATGTTTCGCTCATTGGGGCTCTCGGATACCCACGCCGGCATGATCCTGCTCTACACGGCAGTCAACCTGTCGCTCTCGGTCTGGCTGCTGAAGGGCTTTATCGACGAAATCCCGCGCGAATACGAAGAAGCGGCCCTGATCGACGGCTACACCCGCTTTCAGGCGTTCTACAAAGTGGTGCTGCCCCAAGCTGCCACCGGCATCGCCTCGACCGCGATCTTCTGCCTGATCTTCGCCTGGAACGAATACGCCTTTGCCGTGCTGCTAACCTCGGGCACAGCCCAAACCGCGCCGCCCTTTATCCCCACGATCATCGGCGTGGGCGGGCAGGACTGGCCGGCGGTGGCGGCTGGAGCGACGATCTTTCTCGTCCCCGTCATGGTCTTCACCATCCTGCTGCGCAAACACCTCCTGCGCGGCATCACTTTCGGAGCGGTGCGCAAATGAGCCAGCCCCCTTTGCAAGCCGACACGCGCCAGCGCCGGCGCCTCTTCGTGCGCGGGCCCTGGGAGATGGCGGCCTCGATCCTCATCGGCCTCGGTGTGGTGATGCTGATGCAGCCTTTCTTTCTCTGGGCCTACACCTATTCCTTCATCGTCACGCTGATCGGCACGGTGCTGTTCATCGTGGTCAGCCATTTCCCAGATTGATCCGGGCGCGCCCGACGCACCCCAAGGGAGAGACCAGCCATGGCGGAGATCGTCGTCAGGAACCTGCGCAAAGAGTTCGGCGACTTCACGGCCGTCCAATCCTCGACCTTCACCATCGAGGACGGCGAGTTCTTCATGCTGCTCGGCCCTTCGGGCTGCGGCAAGACCACGACGCTGCGCATGATCGCCGGCCTCGAACTACCCAGCGCCGGTGAGATCCTGATCGATGGTGAGGACTGCAGCCAAAGGCCCGCCAGCCAACGCGACATCGCCTTCGTCTTTCAGATGTTTGCGCTCTATCCGCACATGAACGTGCGCCGCAACATCAGCTACCCCCTGGTCAGCCAAGGCATGCCCCGCCGCGCGGTGCGCGAGAAGGTGGCCGAGGTCGCGCGCATTCTCGATATCGAGGACATCTTAGAGCGCCCGGTCGGCGGCCTCTCGGGGGGCGACCGCCAACGCGTCGCGCTGGGGCGGGCTATCGTGCGCGATCCCAAGTGCTTTCTGATGGACGAGCCCCTCGGCGCCCTCGATGCCGAGTTTCGCGAGCGCATGGCCGAGGAGTTGCGCGCACTGCACGACCGCATGGGCGCGACCACGGTTTACGTCACCCACGACCAGCTTGAGGCGATGCAGATGGGCGACAAGATCGTGGTCATGAACCACGGCGTGATCGAGCAATTCGGCAAACCCCAGGACATCTACGACAACCCCGCCACGCTCTTCGTGGCCGAGTTCATCGGCTCGCCCTCGATGAATTTTCTGCCGTTCCATGGCCAGCGCGAGGCTGGTGCGCGCGAGGTCGCGTTGGACGGCATCCCGGCTGGCGTGCCTCAACTGCGCGAAGCTTTTGAGGGCGATATGATTTACGGCGTGCGCCCCGAACATATCCGCCTCAGCGACACCGCCGCCTACCGCGGCGAGATCGTCGCGAGCGAGTATCTCGGCACCACCCAGATCGTCAGCCTGATCACGCCCAACGGCCCGCTCAAGGCGCGCATCGATGCCGCGCAGCGCGCTGAGGCCGGGGAGGCGGTCGGGCTCGAATTCGATGGCCGCACCGTCACCCTCTTCGATCAGGCCTCCGGGCGCGCCCTGAAGACCGCGCTCAACGAGGGGCTTGGCCATGGCTGAGGTAAGGCTGAACGGCATCTCCAAGGCCTTCGGGGCCACCCTGGCCGTCGATAATGTCACCATGACCACCCCCGACGGCGCCTTCGTCGTCCTGCTCGGCCCCACGGGCGCGGGCAAGACCACGACGCTGCGCCTCATCGCCGGCCTTGAACAGCCCGACCGCGGCGAGATCGAGATCGATGGGCGCTCTGTTGCCGATCTCACGCCTGCCCAGCGCAACGTGGCGATGGTATTTCAGCAGTACTCGCTCTACCCCCACATGACGGTGCGCCAAAACCTCGCCTTCCCGCTGCGCGCGCCGATCCTCAACACCCCCGAGCCTGAGATCGCGCGCAAGGTGGCCGAGGTCGCCGAGACGCTGCGCATCGCCCACAAGCTCGACAACAAGGCAACGGCGCTCTCGGGCGGCGAGATGCAGCGCGTCTCCATCGGGCGCGCCCTGGTGCGCGAGCCCAGCATCTATCTCATGGACGAGCCGCTGTCCTCGCTCGACGCCAAGCTGCGCTCGGACCTCAGGATCGAACTCAAGCGCATCCAAGCCAGCCTCGGCGCCACACTGCTCTACGTCACCCACGACCAGATCGAAGCCATGACCATGGCCACCCATGTGGGCGTGCTCGACCGGGGCCGCCTGGTGCAGTTCGGCACGCCGCGCGAGATCTACGAGAACCCGGTGAGCCTCACCGTGGCCGGGCGCCTCGGCCTGCCGCGCATCAATGCGCTGCCCGCCGATCTCTTCGCTGGCGCACCGAGGGCCGCGCACACCATCGGGCTGCGCCCCGAGCACATCCAACAAGGCGAGGGTGAGCCCTGCGAGGTGGTGCGCATCGAACACCTGGGCGATCAGACCCGGCTGCATCTGCGCCTCGCCGGCCACGCCATCGTAACCCTGACGGACATCCACACCGATCTCGAACCGGGCGCAACGGTGGCGATCAGACCCCGCAACGCCCTCTACTTCGACGCGCAAGGCGCCCGCGTCGGCTGAGGAGGAACCCCATGAGCCAGTTCATCAACGCCCGCGAAACCCTGGTCACCGAGGCCATCGACGGCACGCTGCGCACCGCAGGCGGGCGCCTGGCCCGCCTCGACGGCTATCCGCACATCAAAGTGGTCGTGCGCACCGACTGGGACCGCTCCAAAGTCGCGCTGATCTCGGGCGGAGGCTCGGGCCACGAGCCGAGCCATGCCGGTTTTGTCGGCGCGGGCATGCTGACGGCGGCAGTCTGCGGCGAGGTCTTCGCCTCGCCCTCGGTCGATGCCGTGCTGGCCGGGATCCTGGCGGTGACGGGCAAGGCGGGCTGCTTGCTGATCGTCAAGAACTACACCGGTGATCGGCTGAACTTCGGCCTTGCCGCCGAGCGTGCGCGCGAGCAGGGCCTGGAGGTGCGCATGGTCATCGTCGACGACGACATCGCGCTGCCCGATCTGCCCCAGGCCCGCGGGGTGGCGGGCACGCTGTTTGTCCACAAGATCGCCGGGGCTTTGGCTGAACAAGGCGCTGATCTCGGCACGGTGACGGCGGCGGCGGAGCGCGTCATCGCTGGGGTCGCCTCCATCGGCATGTCGTTGGATACTTGCTCGATCCCGGGCTCGCCCAAGGAAGAGCGCATCGAAGAGGGCAAGGCCGAGCTGGGCCTCGGCATCCACGGCGAGGCGGGGATCGAGCAGGTCGCCTTCACCTCGGCGCGTGAGGCGGTCGCGGTGATGGCCGAGCGCCTCGCCCCCCATCTCGGCGCCGGCAAGCATGTCGCGCTCCTCAACAACCTGGGCAGTTGCACGCCCTTGGAGATGGCGGTGCTGGCCGAGGAACTCAGCCGCTCGGCCCTTGCCGACAGGATCGGCTGGCTGATCGGCCCGGCGCCACTCATGACCTCGCTCGACATGCGCGGCTTTTCGCTCTCGATCATGCCGCTTGGCGAGGCCGAAGCCGAGGCGCTCGCCGCCCCCGTCGCCCCGCAGGCCTGGCCCGGGCTGCACAAAATCGGTGAGATCGCCGTGTTGCCGATCCCCGACGGGCTGACGCCGATCCAGCCGATCCCCTCGCAAAACCCCGCCGCGCGCGCGCTCATCGAGCGCTGCTGTCAGATCCTGATCGGGGCCGAGCGCGATCTCAATGCGCTTGACGCCAAGTCGGGCGATGGTGACACGGGCAGCACCCTGGCCACGGCCGCGCGCGCGCTCATCGGTGCGCTCGACCGCTTGCCGCTGGCTGACCGCACCCAGTTGTTCCGCGCCATCGGGCTTGAGCTGAGCCAGACCATGGGTGGCTCTTCGGGCGTACTGTTGGCGATCTTCTTTGCGGCAGCAGGCGATGCCTCGGCCAGCGGCAAGGAGGCGATCAGCGCGCTTCGTGCCGGACTTGAGCGCATCCAGGAGGTCGGCGGTGCCAGCCCGGGAGACCGCACCATGATCGATGCTCTGGGCCCCGCTCTCGATGCGCTGCCCAGAGGGCGCGCCGCCGCCGCAACCGCCGCGCGCGCGGGCGCCGACGCCACAGCCCAGATCGCCCGCGCCCGCGCAGGCCGCGCCAGCTATCTCTCCGAGAGCAGTCTTCTCGGCAACAACGACCCGGGCGCCGAGGCGGTCGCGCGTGTTTTCGAGCAGCTCGAAGACCTGGATGCGAGCGTTGCCTAGAGCGCATTGCGACCATTCTGGTTCGCCAATGCGCTCTAGGATAGTGTTCTGCCGCGGTTTGCGAGCCGCACTCTCGTGCCAGAAGCGCTTCAAATCGCTCTAGAGCGATTTCAAAGGAGGTGGAAATACCGACTGACCAGGAAATCGCGATAAAACGGTAGCGCAGCCAGCCTCGCCTGCGCAGAGAACGCCTAGAGCATTGCGCCTGAACGTTGGACTGTGCGCAGTGCCTTGTACCAAGCTGCACTGCGTGCGCCCCTGAAAATACGCTGTAACGAGGGGGGCAGTGTGGCGGGTAATTTCAGGCAGGGCGCCGCTCGATGTGGCTGCGACATGGTGACCGGGGTGCTTCGCGCCAGTCCGGCCCACTCCCGGCAAAACGCTGAAATAGCGAAATTTTATCGAGGTCTGGCATCTAAGATAGGAGTGGTGCACTGCAACATATGCTAAGATTTGAATTTGTTGTTGCGTCGCGTCTCCCTCTTTGGCACGCTCTTGCCATAACGATAAAGATTCACTGGGAGAGACAGCTATGACAGGGCTTCGCACCCTAGCTCTAGCCATCATCGCCGCCTCCGGCACGGCGCTGGCCGAAACCGCGCCCTCGGAGGTGGTCTTTGCCGACGGGGCAATCGCCACGCCGCTGACCGAGACGCCAGGTGATCCCGTAACCGGGCGCGCCGCCTTTGCCGCGCGTAAGCTCGGCAACTGTCTGGCTTGTCACCAAAACGCCGATCTCGCCGCCGAGGAACTCTTCCACGGTGAGGTCGGCCCACCGCTCGACGGGGTGGGCGCGCGCTGGAGCACGGCCGAATTGCGCGCCATCGTGGTCAACTCCAAGCAGGTCTTTGGCGACTACACCATCATGCCCGCCTTCTACCGCGACAGCGGCTTCAACCGCCCGCTCAAGGACTTCGAGGGCAAGACCATCCTGAGCGCCCAGCAGGTCGAGGACATCGTCGCCTACCTGCGCACGCTCACCGAGTAATCGGGCCAAGAGCCCACGGAGAAAACATGCCTGGAGGACACATGCCCGCAGACCACATAGGCGTATCCCGCCGCACCTTCTGCCAGCTTGGCCTGGGCGCGACCGCGCTCACCATTGCGCCGGCGCTGCCTGCCTGGGCCGCCGCCGATCCGGTCCAAGAAGCGATCGAGGCGTTCACCGGCGGCGTCACACCGGGCGACGGCGGCATCGACCTCACCGCCCCCGAGATCGCCGAAAACGGCAATACGGTGCCCGTCGAAGTCTCGGCTGAGGGCGCTGCTGCGATCTTGCTGCTGGCGGCTGGCAACCCCAACCCGGGCGTAGCGACCTTCAACTTTGGCAAACTCGCCCCCAACCGCGCCGCTGCCACCCGCATTCGCTTGGCCCAAACCCAGGACGTGATCGCGGTCGCCAAACTGGAGAGCGGCGAGTTTGCCATGGTCCGACGCACCGTCAAGGTGACCATCGGCGGCTGCGGCGGCTGAGGCAGGAGGAGAGAGCAATGGCACGTGTAAAACCCCGCGTGAAAGTCCCACGCAAGGCCCAGGCCGGCGAGGTCGTCACCATCAAGACCCTGATCAGCCACCCCATGGAGTCGGGCCAGCGCAAGGACCGCAAGACCGGCGAGATCATCCCGCGCAAGATCATCAACCGCTTCAGCGCCAAGTTCAACGGCGAGACGGTGTTCGAAGCGGCCATCGAGCCCGCGGTCTCGGCCAACCCCTACTTCAGCTTTGACATGGTGGTGCCCGAGGCGGGGACGCTGCAGTTCGAATGGATCGACGACGACGGCTCGGTCTACACGCAGGAAAAGAAGATCAAGATCGGCTGAGACCGCTCATCAAGAATAAACCCTGGGAGGACCGTGATGAAGAAGCTCGTGCTTCTTATAGCCAGTTCCAGCATCGCCGGTTTGGCGCTCGCCGGGCCGGGGCCCGATGATAACACGCTGGTGATCGAGGGCGAGGAGATGATCTCCGAGGTTGAGACCACAGGCGATCATCCGCTCGATACCGTCTATTCGGGCTGGCGTTTTCGCAAGCCCGAGACGCAGGCCTTGGAGATGGACGACTTCGAGAACCCCGCCATGGTCGCCGTCGATTATGCCTATGAGCTTTGGGAGACGGCGGCGGGCACCTCCAATCAAAGCTGTGCCGATTGCCACGGCGACGTCGAGGCCTCAATGGCGGGGTTTCGCGCCGACATGCCGCGCTGGAACGCGGCGGCGGGCAAGCCCTGGTCGCTGGAGCACTGGGTCAACTGGTCGATCACCGAGCACCAGGGCGCCGAGGCGTGGAAGTGGGAGAGCCCCGAGATGCTGGCCATGACCGCGCTCATCGGGGTGCAGTCGCGCGGCGAGCCCATGACGGTGCAGACCGATGGCCCCATGGCTGACTGGATCGCGCGCGGTGAAGAACTCTACTACACCCGCGTCGGCCAGCTGGATATGTCGTGCAACCAGTGCCACGAGAACAACTACGGCCAGATGATCCGGGCCGATCACCTCAGCCAGGGCAACATCAACGGCTTTCCCACCTACCGCTTCAAGTGGTCGGGGCTCGGCTCGCTGCACCGGCGGTTTTCGGGTTGCATGAAGAATATCCGGGCCACGCCCTACAAGCGCGGCTCTGACGAGTTCGTGGCGCTTGAGGCCTATCTGGCCAGCCGCGGCGCGGGGCTCTCCATCGAGACGCCGGCGGTGCGCAACTGAGTCTGGGCGCGCTCCGGCTTGTGGGCTGGGGCGCCCTGTCCAAAGCAGAGGCAGACCTAAGACGCGGGCGTCGCCCGCGAACGGAGAAGATGTGCATGATCTCACGGCGCGATTTTCTACAGGCGGCCATGGCGACGAGTGCGCTGACGGGCGCGGGCCTTGCAGGCGTGGCGCGCGCACAGGGGCTGACCGAGGCCGGCCTCATCGACATGGCGCCCTTTGGCAACGTGACGCTGATCCACCTTTGCGACCTTCACGCCCAGCTCAAACCCGTCTGGTACCGTGAGCCCTCGGTCAATCTGGGCGTGGGCGAGGCTGCCGGCCTGCCGCCCCATGTGAGCGGCCGGGATTTCCTCAGCCTCTACAACATCGAGCCCGGCAGCCCCCGCGCCTATGCGCTGACCTCGGCTGATTTCACCGCGCTTGCGCGCGAATACGGGCGCATGGGCGGGCTTGATCGCATCGCAACCGTGATCAAGCGTATCCGCAGTGAGCGCCCTGAGGCGCTTCTCCTCGATGCCGGCGATACGTGGCAGGGCTCGCTCACCAGTTTGCGCACCCAGGGTCAGGACATGGTCGATGCCATGAACCTGCTCCGCCCCGATGCCATGACCTCGCACTGGGAGTTCACGCTCGGCATCGACCGCGTCACTGAGATCGTCGACGCGCTGCCCTTTCCCTTCCTCGGCGCCAATATCTTCGATGCCGAGTGGGACGAGCCGGCCTACGAGCCCTACACGCTGTTCGAGCGCGGTGGTGCCAGGATCGCCGTCATCGGCCAAGCCTTTCCCTGGATGCCCATCGCCAATCCGTCGTGGATGTTTCCGGGGCTCTCCTTTGGCATTCGCGAGGAGCGGGTTCAGGAGATGGTAGACGAGGTCCGCGCCGAGGGCGCCCAGGCGGTGGTGCTGCTCAGCCACAACGGCTTCGACCTCGATCGCAAGATGGCCTCGCGCGTCCAGGGGATCGACGTGATCCTGGGCGGCCACACCCACGACGCGCTCCCTGAGCCCTTGATGGTAGGCAGGACGGCGCTGATCGCCTCGGGCTCGCACGGCAAATTCGTCTCGCGCCTCGATCTCGACGTCGACGGTTCGGGCGTGAAGGGCCTCAAGCACCGCCTGATCCCGGTCTTTGCCGACGCCATCGCGCCAGACCCCGAGATGGCCGCCCTGGTCGCGCGCCACCGCGCCCCTTACGCGGGCGAGCTCTCCGAGGTGCTCGGCACCACCGAGGGCCTTCTCTACCGGCGCGGCAATTTCAACGGCACCTTCGACGATCTGATCTGCAACGCGCTGATCGAGGAGCGCGAGGCCGAAATCGCCCTCTCGCCCGGCTTTCGCTGGGGCACGGCGCTGCTGCCGGGCGAGCCGATCACCCGCGAGGACGTCTACAACGCCACCGCCATGACCTACCCTGAAGCCTACCGCACCGAGATGACGGGTGAGATGCTGAAGCTTGTCCTCGAAGACGTGGCCGACAACCTGTTCAACCCCGACCCCTACTACCAGCAGGGCGGCGACATGGTCCGCGTCGGCGGCATGGGCTACGCCATCGACGTCACCGCCCCCGCGGGCCGGCGGATCTCGGAGATGACGCTACTCAGCGACGGCAGCGCCATCGAGCCCACCCGCCGCTACACCGTCGCCGGCTGGGCCAGCGTCAACGAAGACACCGAAGGACCCGCGATCTGGGACGTGGTCGAGGCGCATCTGCGCCGCCAACCCAGCGTGCGCGTCGACCCCAACAACACCGTCCGCGTTGCGGGCCGGTCGTGAACCGCGTTGAGGAGAGCATGACCAAAAGCCGCAATCCCGCCCGCCGCGCCTTCCTAAAGGGCGGCCTTGCCGGAGGGGCCGCCGCGCTGGCCGCAGCCACGGCCCGTGCCGCCCCCGATCCCGCCATCACCGATCTCGAACAGCAGCCCTGGACCCAGTTTCCCGGCGACGGCGTCGATGCCCGCCCCTACGGCACGCCCTCGCCCCATGAGGCCCATGTCGTGCGCCGCAACGTGGCGTGGCTGACGGCGGACCCGGTCAGTTCGGTCAACTTCACGCCGCTGCACGAGCTTGACGGCTATATCACCCCCAATGGCCTCTGTTTCGAGCGCCACCACGGCGGCGTCGCCGAGGTCGATCCCTCGCTTTGGCGGCTGATGATCAACGGCCTTGTCGAGCGCCCGCTGGTCTTCACCCTGGCCGACATCAACCGCTT
>JBCDHK010000115.1:0-10003 GCA_038750185.1 Pseudomonadota bacterium | reverse complement strand
CCGGCAAAAACCAGATGGGTGTGGCAATCGATCAAGGCCGGCGTGGCCAGCCGCCCGCCGCAATCGTGCCTCGGCCAGTGCCCATACTCAGGCCCCAGCGCCGCCTCCGGCCCCACCCAAACCAAGCGCCCCTCCGCCACCGCCAAGGCCCCATGCGCTACCAAGCCGTAGCCAGCCTCAGCCATTGTCGCGAGATGCAAACCGCGGTACACCGTGCCGATCATGTAAATTCCATTCCTGCCGGTATCCTCCGCCGAGACGATGCCACACCCGACGGTCAAGCACGTGCCCAGACTTGATACTACCCGAGCACCCCGGGCATGACGAGATTACACGCCAAGACGGCCTTGACGAGCCAGGGCTGGCAACACGCCGTGCGCGTCGTCCTTGGCGATGATGGCCGTATCGCCACGATCGAGACCGGCGCCAAGCCCTCCCCTGAGGACGAGAGCGTCGACATTCTGCTACCCGCGCCCGCCAATCTACACTCGCACAGCTTCCAGCGCGCCATGGCCGGGCTGACCGAATACCGCGGGCGCGGGCGCGACAGCTTTTGGACCTGGCGCGCGCTGATGTACCGGTTTTTGGAAAACCTGACCCCCGAACAGGTCGAAGCCATAGCGGCGCAGGTGTTCGTCGAGATGCTGGAGGCGGGGTACGGCGCGGTGGGCGAGTTTCACTACCTCCACCACAAGCTCGACGGCGTCGCCTATGACGATCCAGCCGAGATGGGCGCGCGCATCGCCGCGGCGGCCCAGGATACCGGCATCGGGCTGACCCTGTTGCCAGTGCTCTATTCGCGCGGCGGCGCCGATGGGACGCCTCTCTCCGATGCGCAGCGCCGCTTTGGCTGTGATCTGGCGCGGTTTGAGACGCTGTTTGAGGCTAGCAAGCGCGCTGTGGCGGCGCTGCCCGATGACACGGCCCTTGGCGTCGCGCCGCATTCGCTGCGCGCGGTGGGGCCGGAGGCGTTGCGCGAGGTGGCCATGTTGGCTCCGGAGGCGCCGCTGCATATTCATGTCGCCGAGCAAGCGGCGGAGGTCGAGGAGGTCGAGGCGGCCCTTGGGGCGCGCCCTGTTGCGTGGCTGCTCGACAATCTGGAGGTCGATGCGCGCTGGTGTTTGATCCATGCCACCCAGATGAAACCGGGCGAGACGGTGGGGCTGGCTGTCTGTGGCGCCGTGGCCGGGCTTTGCCCGATCACCGAGGCCAACTTGGGCGACGGCATCTTCGATGGCGGACGGTATGTGGCGGCGGGGGGACGCTTTGGTGTCGGCTCGGATTCTAACGTGCGCATCGGCTTGGCCGAGGAGTTGCGCCAACTGGAGTACACCCAGCGCCTCAGAAGCGGCGAGCGCGCGGTGTTGTCCTCGCCGACGTGGTCGGTGGGGCGCACGCTGTTCGAGCGTGCCTGTGAGGGGGGCGCGCAGGCGCTCGGGCGGGCCTCGGGGGCCATTGCCGAGGGGCGTCTGGCGGATCTCGTCTCGCTCGATGCCAAGGCGCTGGCTTTGGCCGAGCGGCGGGGCGACCGCTTGCTCGACGGCTGGATCTTTGCTGGCGATGACCGGGTGATCGACTGCGTCTGGTCGGCGGGACGGCAGATGGTGCGCGGCGGGCGCCACCGCGGGCGCGCCCGCATCGAGGCACGCTTTCGCACCGTGATGGCGGAATTGAGCGAGGCGCTTTGAGGGCTGTCGGCCTGTCAGCCTCTCTCAAAACCTGAGCAGGATAGCGCCGAGCGATACGCGCCACAGGATTTTATGGCAATTTCCGAGCCAGTCGGTGTGTCCACCTCCTTTGAAATCGCTCTACTGGTCTGCCGCGATTTCCGAGCCAGTCGGTGGTTCCACCTCCTTTGAAATCGCTCTAGCCCTGCTCAGCCCGAGCCCTCGCCGTGGTGGCGCGGCGGATCGGCGACCAGAAAATCGACGAAGGCGCGAATGCGCGGCGCTACCAAGCGGCGGTCGTGATAGACGATGGAATAGGGAAAACTGTCGCAACGCTGGGCGGACAGCACTTCGATCAGGCGCCCTTCGGCCAGCGGCTCCGTGGCGAGAAAGCTCGGCAGTTGCACCAAGCCGATGCCCGCTTCGCCGCCCTGCTGGATGGCATCGACACTATTGGCCACCAACGCCGGTGTGAGGGTACGGCGCACGATCTCGCCCTCGATCTCAAACATAAACGGAAATAGCCGTCCCGTGTTGCGCAGCCGGTAGTGGATGGCGCGGTGGCGCTCCAGGTCGTCCAGATCGGCGGGGGTGCCATGGCGGGCCAGATAGTCCGGCGCGGCGCAGGTATGGACGCGGTCATCGAACAGCTTGCGCGCCACCAGATTGGCACTGTTGCCAAGCGTGCCCAGGCGAATGGCGACATCGATGCCCTCAGCGGCCAGATCGACCTGGCGGTCCTCAAAGCTCAACTCCACCTCGACCGCGCGGTAGCGGCACATGAACGCGAGCACGCGCTCGGTCAGCCATTTGCGCCCAAAGGCCGCCGGGGCCGAGATCACCAGCTTGCCCCGCGGCGCCTCGGGGGTGTCGGAGAACGCCTCCGAGAGCGTCTCAGCCGCCTGCAGCAAGCGTTCTGCCCCCTCAAGAAAGCGCTCGCCCTCGACGGTGAGCACCACCGAGCGCGTGGTGCGGGTGAGCAGCTTGACGCCGATCTCCTCTTCAAGGCGCAGCACCGACTTGGAGACAGCCGAGGTCGAGAGCGCCAGGCGTTTTGCGGCCTGGGCAAAGCTGCCAGCCTGGGCCACCTGCACAAAGACCGCGAGGGTGTGGAGGTTGTACATGGCGCGAGGATAGGCCCGAGCGCGCCCGGGGCCAATGGCTGGGCTTAGTCCGAGCCGCCGCGCGGTGCTCTCAGATGCGCGGCGACACGCTCGCCGGCGATGCGATGGCCTGCTGCTCCCCAGTGGGTATCGCCCGGCCAGTAGAGATCGCGCACGCCCGCCGCTGCTGCCTCGGCCAGGGGTTGGCGCAGATCGATGGCGCTGGCGCCGAGAGCCTCCTCGGCGAGGACAAAGAGATCGGCGGCCTTGGCGGGCAGCGGTGTGGCGATATAGGGCGCATAGAGGGTGCGCTTGTCGGGCGCGATGGCGAGATAGACCGGGCTCAGCCCCTCTGCGGCGGCGATGGTCTGGGCCAATCCACACCGCGCGGCTGCGAGATCGGAGGCCCCGACATCACTGGCGAGGTGATTGCTGACATCATCGCCAAACAGCAGCAGCCGGTTTGCGGCACGGTGGCTGAAGAGATCGTCGCGGGTGAGATCGACCTCGATCACCCGCTCCTGGCGCGAAAACCGGGGGCGCGCTGCCAAAGCCCCCCAGGAGAGCATCTCGTCCAGGCTCTCGAAGGCGGTGCGCCGGGCAAAGCTTGCGCGGTCGAGGCGGTTGGGGGAGACGGATAGCGGGGCTGGTGCGGGAGGCGGCGTGCAGGGGGCTGTCGCATCGAACACGCCCTTGGCGCGTTTCACCAGAGCGCGCTCGACCGATTGCACGATCACGGCGCGTGGAGGGCGCAGGCGGTAGGCCTCGGAGCGCAGATAGTCGCGCACGATACGAAAATCGAGAATGCGTACAAAGCGTGCCCGCAGCCCCGTCGCCTCGACCACGGTATTGATCCAGGAGACGCCGCCCTGGTGGGGAAGGGAAAAGCTGTCGCCAAAGACCAGCAACTCCCCCGGATCGGCGCCGGCTAGCAGCTCTTCAGCACTCAAGCGGTCGTAGGCGTCGGAGGCAAAGCCCACCGCCTCGCCCTGCCAGCCAAAATGGCGCTCAGAGCCACCTTGAATGCGCACCAGATCGCCTTCGGGCGGGCCGAGATACCAAGCATACCCGGCAAGGCTTACTGCGGTAGCCAGGGCCACGCCGAGCACGATGGCCAGATAGCGCCGCAGGGCATTGGCGGGGTAGGCATTGGCGGGATGGGTGGGGGGCGCCGGCTCGGCCATGGCTGCTCTCAGAACTGGAAGTAGAGGAATTCGCTGATCGTGCTGGCAAACAATAGTGAGGCGATGAACAACACCGAGATCGCCACCGCCTGCGCCACTCCGGGATGCCAGCGCAAGGCGGCGACGCGCGGCGCGGGTTCGGCGTCTTGGCCATAGAACGGATCGCCTCTTAGAAAGATCTGCGCCGTGTTGGGGCCGAGAAAGGCCAGTGCGGCTGCTACAAGGAGAAACGGCACCCCCGTGCGCGCCCAGGCGCCGAGGGCGATGTGTGCGGGGCGGTCCTCGAACGCCAGCCCCAAGCGCTCGGGCAGACCGCCGAGGCGGGCGGCAAACTCGGCAGGCAGGCTCAGCCCATCGCCGCCCAGCATGGCGTGGGTGATCTCCAGGGCGCCCTCCAGCGTGGTGGCGCGAAAGAACACCCAGGCAAAGACCACCGCCAGAAACGTCACCCCCCACCCAAGCCAGCGCTGGCTGACCAGCAGCGCCAGGGCGCGGCTTTTGCGGGCGGCGGCAAGCAGCGCGTGGTTGAGCACCAGATAGACGCCATGCAAGCCCCCCCAGAGCACAAAGCCCCAGCCCGCTCCATGCCAAAGCCCGCCAAGCAGCATGGTGGCGAGCAGATTGACATAGCGTCTCTCCGGCCCGAGTCGGTTGCCGCCCAGCGGAATGTAGAGATAGTCGCGCAGAAAGCGGGAGAGCGTGATGTGCCAGCGCCGCCAAAAGTCGATGATCGAGGTCGCTTTATAAGGCGAGAGAAAGTTGAGCGGTAGCCGGATACCGAACAGCCGCGCCAAGCCGATGGCCATGTCGGAATAGCCCGAGAAGTCGAAATAGAGCTGGAAGGTATAGGCCAGCGCCGCCCCCCAGGCTTCGGCCATGCTGACCTCGGCCCCGGCGTCGGCCGCGGCAAAGACCGGCGAGGCAAAGGCTGCCAGATTGTCGGCGATCACTACCTTCTTGAACAGCCCGGCGATGAAGATCGAGAGCCCCAAGGCCACGTCCTCGGCCAAGATCGTACGGCCCTTGGCGAACTGGGGCATCATCTCGCGGTGGTGGACGATGGGACCTGCGATCAACTGCGGAAAAAACGTAACGAAGACGGCGTAGTCGCTCAAGCGGTAGCGCTCAGACAGCCCTTGGCGGACATCGACCAGATAGGCGATCTGCTGAAAGGTGAAAAACGAGATGCCGATGGGCAGCACGAGGCCGAGCAGCGGCAGATCGGTGCCGCTCACGGCAGCCAGCGAGCCCAGAAGAAAATCGGTGTATTTGAACACGCCAAGCAGGCCGAGGTTGAAGACGACACCGACGATCAGCCAAAGCCGCGCCGCAGGTGGGCGCGTCCGCGCCGCCTCGATGGCGCGCCCCAGAATAAAGTTGACCAGCATGGAGCCGAGCAACAGCGGCAGAAAGCGAACATCCCACCAGCCGTAAAAGACCAGCGAGGCCAGCGCCAGCACCGGGCTTGCCAGAGGCCAGCCGATGCGCAGTGCCGCGGCATAGGCAAGCCACGCCACCGGCAAAAAAGCGAAGATGAAGGTGTAGGAGTTGAACAGCATCGCGCCACGTCCGCGAACGCATGGCGCCCGCACTAAGAAGCCCGCACTAAGAAGACGGTCTGAAAAGGCATGCTCGCCAGAACATGCCACCTGAGATCCCCTACAGCATTTCGCGCAGACCCTGGTTGACGCGCAATGCCGCAGGCGACCGCCTTGTCGCGCTTTCCGGGCCAGTCGGCGCTTCCCCTTGCCTCGGAGCCGCTTCAGACCGCAAAGCCCTGCCTACGGCGAATTTGGATGTCTTGGGGCAAGTGCCGTCATTGACTCGGATCTCGCCCCCCGCGGGCAAGCGCCACCTCAGCGCCCGACCAGACGCTGGCACGCCGCGGGCAGATCGGCCAGACTGAGCGGGCCGCGCGGCTTGGCCTTCTTGGCGCCGGGCTTGGGTTTGGGGTTGAGCGCCTCGTCCGAGAGCCACCACGCCAGCGTCTCATCGCAGCCATCACCCGGAGGCGGAGGAGCCTGCTCGACGCAGCCCGTGGCACTCGCAGGGCAAGAGAGACGGATATGGAAATGCGCGTCGTGGCCCCACCAGGGCCGGATGCGATTGAGCCAGGCGCGATCTCCGGCAGGCTCGGCGCGGCAAAGCTCGGCTTTGATGGCGGCGTTGACGAAGATGCGCGCCACTGCCGGATCGCGCGCGGCGGACTTGAGCAGCGCGTGGTGCTCGGGGGTCCAGTTGCCGTTGACCTGGCGGCGATTGCCGGCCACCACCGAATAGGAGCCGATCCGCTCGCGCTCAGAGCGCGAGAGCGGGCGCTGGCCGGGGCGGCGCATCCAGATGTCGGCATCGAGCCCGATCTGATGCGAGCGGTGCCCGGTCAGCATCGGCCCGCCGCGGGGCTGGGAGAGATCGCCCACATAAAGCCTCGGCCAGCCGAGGGCCTGGGCCTCGACGCCGAGACGCTCAACGAAGGCGATCAGGTCGGGATGGCCCCAGTTGCGGTTGCGCGAGAGGCGCATGGCTTGCCAGGACGGTCCGGTCTCGGCCAGGGCGACGGCCCCGGCGATGCAGCCGCGCGCATAGGAGCCGTAGGGGTTGGCTTGCTCGGCGGTGGGCGCGGCCTCGGCGCCGAACAGCCGTTTGGCGGGCTCGGCGCCGGCGGGTGCCGCGATGGTGAGAGCGGTAGCCACGACGGCCTGAGCGAGAGCGGCGCGAAGCGCGCGGATGGTGGGCATGGGCGGCGCCTCCTGGATTGGACAGGGGCGAGTATGGCCGAGCCCCATGACAGGGCAAGGCGTTGGTGTGCCGCGGGCGGCTGTGGCGCGCTCAGCGCAACAGCGTCACGGCGATGCGCCGGTTCTGTGCGGCCAGGGCGTCCTCGACCAGGGGCTCGGTCGCCGCCCGCCCCGAGACCTCGACAATGCGCGCGGGCGTGAGCCCAGCGCTTTTCATCAGACGGCGTGCGGTGTCGGCGCGGTCGGCGCTCAGCGACCAGTTGTCGTAGCCGCGCACCACTCCCCCCGATCCGAACGGGCGCGCATCGGTGTGGCCCACCACCTTGAGCGGATTGGCAGTCATGGCAAGCACGGGCACCAGCACCTCGATCAGGCGCGCCAGCCGCGGCCCCGCCACTGCCGAGCCCGAGGCAAACAGCGGCGCATCACCTTGCTCGACGATCTCGATTACCAGACCCTCGGGCGAGGTGCGCAGCACGAAATGGCGCTCCAGTTCGCCGCCCGAAGCCTCGATGGCCTCGGCCAGGGCACGCTCGGTCGCCGCCAGCGCCGCCGCTTTGGCAGCCTCTGCCGCGGCCAGTGCTTCGGCGGTCTCGGGCGGATCGGCCTCGGTATCTTCAGGCGCGCGCGGGGCTTCGTCGCGCGTCGAGCCGGCCCGCGCCTCCGCCGCCATCACCGTATCGCCCGAGAGCACATCGATACCCCCACCCGAGATGCTGGCCAAGGGAATGCTGGGGTCGAAGTAGTCGGCCAAACCCTTGCGTTGTTGCTCGGTGGTGGCGTTGAGCAACCACATCAGCAGAAAGAACGCCATCATTGCGGTGACGAAGTCGGCATAGGCCACCTTCCACGCGCCGCCATGGTGGCCATCGCCGCCGCCCTTGACCACCTTCTTGACAATGATCGGCGCCTTGCCGTCGTTACTCGCCATCGTGAACCCTCCGCTACCAGGACTGCCAATCTCGGAGTTCACCCTAACACCCACCCCCTAGGCCAAGCTGAAAGGACACGCTTAGGGCGCGCTGAAGGGTTAGGCTTTTCGTGCGCTTGCCACCTATCCTTAAGGCTTTGCTCATGGAGTGGCGCGACAACGGTTGTAGTTTTGCAGGGAGAGAACGCCCATGGCCGAGGCCGAGAGCGCCGCCAATACCGTGCTGGCGCGCAAAGTGCGCGGGCCCAAGATGCGCTTGGCCGGGTTTCCGCCGATGGATCTGTTCTGCGGCACCTTCGCCTCGATCGCCGCCACCCATTCGCGCGCCGATCTGCGCCCTGGCATCGACGTCTCGATCTACGGCTTCGAGGTCTCGCGCCATGGCGACTATCTACGCTCGCTGTTCGCGCCCTCGGCGATCTACATCCTGGCCTTTCCCGGCGGCGCGGGCAATGCGCTGATCAAGGCCCACCCGCGGCTATTGGGAAAAGTGCTCGACATCTACCTCGGCGGCGACGGCTCGTTCGAGGAATCAAACTTTGCCCGCTCGCTCACCGCCATCGACCTCTCGATCTATGGCCGCTTCGTCGATCTGATGGCGGTGTGCTTTGACGAAGCCACGCGCGAGCACTGCGGGCGCTCGCCGCTGGGCGTGGCCACCCGCGCACGTTTTGAGCAACAACCCGGCATGGTGCGCATTGCCCCCGACCAGGCCGAGGTGTTCGTGGTCAAGCTCAACTTCCACATGAACGACGACAAGCGCGGCGCGGGGCTCGATTTCGTCATCCCGGTCTCGCTCCTGGAGACCTTCAAGCGCGACCTGATCGCCGCCCAAGGCCAGGGCAGCGACACCATGCGCGGCGTCTGGGCCACCCACATGATGACCGAAGTCATGGAGACGCGCCTGCCGCTCAGCGCCGTCCTGCCGCTCGGGGCCTATTCGGTGGGCGAGCTCAGCCGCTTCAAGCACGGCGATCTGATCGAGTTGCCCCAAAACGCCCTCTCACGCATCGAACTGCGCGCCGAGACCAGCCTCGGCACCACCACCATCGCCACCGCCCACCTGGGCGCGGCCGATCGCCAAAAGGCCGTGCGCCTTGGCAGCGACATCGACCAGCGCTTCCTGGAGCCCCTGCGACGCAAGCGAGAGGAGGCAGAGGAGTAGGGCGAGCCAAGCCGCGCCCCGCCCGCACCCCGCCGCGTGCCTGACGCACCCCAAGCAGGCTGTCCTGTGACGCGGCGCGCTGAGGTTCAGCCCAGTGCCGCACCGCCGAGAAACCAGAGCCACCCAGTCACGCTCAACACCGAGAGCGCCGTGGCCAGCAACACCGTCGAGGCCGCTGTGCCGACAGCGCGGTCGTACATGGCGGCAAACACATAGCAGTTGACCCCAGGCGGCATCGCCGCGATTACCACGGCTGCGCGCACAAAGGCCTCCGGCATCCCAAACACCTGCGCTGACAACAGATACGCCAGCCCAGGGTGGACGATGAGCGAGAGCGCAGAGATCATCAGCGCTTCGCCGATCTCCTCGCGGAGGGCATAGCGCGTCAGCACACCGCCCAGCGCAAAGAGCGCCACGGGCAGCGCCGCCTCCGAAAGCATATCGACCACGGCCAGCACCGGTCCGGGCAACACGATCCCTGAGAGATTGGCGACAAACCCAGCAGCAATCCCCAGCGCCAGCGCATTGGAGAACATCGCCTTGGCCGAGCGCATCAGCGCCACACCGATGCTAGCGCCGTCGCGGCGGGCGAACTCCATGGTGAGAATGCCAAGCAGATAGCAAAACGGCGCATGTACCGCCATGATGGCAAAGGCCGGATCCAGCGACGCTTCGCCATAGGCCCGGGTCATGATCGGCAGTCCGAGCAGTACCGAGTTGGAAAACAGCGCCGAAAACCCGATCGCCACCGCCACGCCAGGGCGTCGCCGCCAGACGAGACGTGCCAGCACGATGCCGAGCGCAAAACACACCGCCGCCGCGATATAGAACGAGGCCAGATGCTGCGGCCGCAACACCGTGGCCAGATCGAGCCGATAGATGGCGCGAAACAGCAGCACCGGCACCGCGATGCGCGTCGCGAACCCGAGTAGCGCATCGACGCCCGCATCGACGATCACACCGCGGCGCACCGCCACATAGCCGATCCCGACCAACAAAAACACCGGCATGACGATGGTGATGAGCGCCGAGAGCGCGCTCACGCCGGAAAATCCAGCACCAAGCCGTCGTGGGCCGGGGCGACATGGGCCGGGGTCTCGGCGTCGAGGCGGGCGTAATCGAGATCAACGTGCAGGTTGGTGAGATAGGCACGCCGCGGCTGGGCGCGGGCGATCCAGTCGAGCGCCACCTCGACATTGGCGTGGCTTGGATGGG
>JBCDHK010000114.1:0-10019 GCA_038750185.1 Pseudomonadota bacterium | reverse complement strand
GCGTGCTCGACCCCCTCGATGTCGAGGAGTTGGCCCGTGGCCTCGCGGATCACGGCATCGGTGCGCTCGATGGAGGCGCCCGGCGGCAGTTGGACCACGGTGATATAGTAGCCCTGGTCCTGCTCGGGGATGAAGCCCGCGGGCACCTTGGAGAACTGGTGATCGGTCGCCAGCAGCAGCCCGCCGAAGAGGGCCAGCATGATCGCAGGCATGCGCACGAGGCGTGCGGTGGCGCTGGCGTAGCCGCCGGCTGCACGCTCAAAGCCGCGGTCGAATTTGGCCAGGGCCCACATGACGGGGCGCATCAGGAGGCCGGGGCGCTTCTCACCGTGAGGCTTGAGGAGCAACGCCGCCAGCGACGGCGAGAGGGTGAGCGAGACCAGGAGCGAGATCGCGGTCGCCGCCGTGATGGTCACGGCAAACTGGCGGTAGAACTGGCCCGAGATGCCGGCCACGGCCGCGGTCGGGATAAACACCGCCGCCAGCACCAGCGAGGTGGCGATGAGCGCGCCCGAGACCTCGCGCATGGTGCGCTTGGCCGCCTCGCGGGGCGAGAGGCCGCCGCGGATGTGCTTTTCAATGCCCTCGACCACGATGATGGCATCGTCGACCACGATGCCGACCGCGAGCACCAGGCCAAAGAGCGACAGGTTGTTGATGGAGTAGCCAAGCGCCGACATCACCGCGAAGGTACCGATCAGGGAGACCGGGATCGCCAGGATCGGCGTCACGGCAGCGCGCCAGGTGCCAAGAAACAGCAGCACCACAGCGACGACCAGGATCACCGCCTCGATCATGGTGGCGACCACGGCATCGATGGAGGCCTGGATGAACTCGGTCGGGTTGTAGATCACGTCATAGGCCAGGCCCTCGGGGAAATCGGCGGCCAAACGCTCCATGGTGGCCTGGACCTCCTCGGCGGTGGCGAGCGCATTGGTGCCGGGGCGCTGGTTGATGGCCATGGCGACGGCGGGGTTTTCATCGAGATAGGCGCGGGTGGTGTAATCGGCCGCGCCCAGTTCGACGCGGGCGATATCGCCGAGGCGCACGATCCGTCCGTCCTCGCCGCGCTTGACGATGATGCGCTCGAACTCGGCCGGATCGGTCAGGCGCCCGGTGGTCTGGAGCGAGAGCTCGAAGGCTGCGGCAGAGGGGTTCGGCTGCTGGTTGAGGAGGCCCGAGGCCACCTGGGCGTTTTGCGCGCGCACGGCGGCGAGCACCTCATCGGGGGTCATCTCCAGGGCTGCGATGCGCTCGGGGTCGAGCCAGAGGCGCATGGCATAGTCGCGCGCGCCGAAGATATTGACCTGGCCCACGCCCGAGAGGCGGGTCAGCTCATCGCGCACCCGCTGGGCGGCGCTGGTGATGTAGAGATCGTCGCGCGAGCCATCGGGCGAGAACATATGCACCACGATGAGGAGATCGGGCGAGGCTTTCTGCGTCACCACGCCCAGGCGGCGGACTTCTTCGGGCAGGCGCGGCTCGGCGATGGAGACGCGGTTTTGCACCAGCACCTGGGCCTGATCGAGATCGGTGCCAAGCTCGAAGGTGACGGTGACGGTCAGATTGCCGTCGCCCGTGGCCTGGCTCGAGAGATAGAGCATGCCCTCGACGCCGTTGATCTGCTGCTCCAAGGGGGTGGCCACGGTCTCGGCGATGGTCTCGGCGGAGGCGCCGGGGTACTGGGCGGTGACCTGGACGCTGGGGGGCGCCACTTCGGGGTACTGGGCCACGGGCAGCGTCAGATAGCTGAGCGCGCCGACGATGGTGATGAAGGCCGAGACGACGATGGCGAAGATCGGCCGCTCGATGAAGAATTGGGGCAGGCGCATGGGGTGTCCTCCTGTGGCGCCTTAGCGCGCGGCGATCTGTTTGACGGGGGCGTCGATGCGGGCGGCGACCCGGGTGCCGGGGCGGGCGATGTGGAGCCCCGAGGTCACCACGGTCTCACCGGGCGAGAGGCCCTCGGCGATGATGCGCAGGCCCTCGTGGCGCTCGCCGAGGACCACGCGGCGGCGCTCGACGGTGCCGTCACCGGCCACGACCAGGACGTATTTGGTGTTTTGGTCCGAGCCGATGGCCTCTTCGGGCACCAGCACGGTCTCGGCGTCTTGGGCGGTGGCCAGGCGCAGGCGGCCGAACATGCCGGGCGTCAGCACGCCGTCCGCGTTGTCGAGCACGGCGCGCCCGCGGATGGTGCCGGTGGCGCGGTCGATGCGGTTGTCGACGAAATCGATGGTGCCTTGGTGGTCGAAATCGGCCTCGTCGATGAGCCGCACGGCGACCGGGGTCTGGCCCGCCCGCGCGCGCAGGCCACTCGCCTCGGTGGCGCGGATGTATTCGAGGTACTGGCGCTCGGTGGCATCGAACACAAAGTGGATCGGATCGAGCGAGACGATGGTGGTCAGCACCGCCGAGCCTGCGCCGGCGGCGATCAGATTGCCCGCACTCACGCCGTCATCCGAGATGCGCCCGGTCACGGGGGCGTGGATGCGGGTGAAGCTGAGATCGAGGCGGGCGCGCTCCACCGCGGCCTCGGCACCTGCGATGCCTGCGCGCGCCCCCTCGGCCTGCTGGACGGCCCGGTCGAGCACCGACTGGCTCACATGGCCCTGGCGGCGCAGGCGCGACTGGCGCTCCAGGTCGGTCTCGGCCAGCTTGAGCGCAGCGCGGACTTCGCTGAGCCGCGCCTCGGCCTCGGAGAGCGCCGCCTCGAAGGGGCGCGGATCGATGGTGAAGAGCAGATCGCCCTTCTCCACGATCTGGCCCGCACGAAAATGCACCGCATCGAGATGGCCTGCCACGCGCGCGCGGATCGCAACTTCATCGACCGCCTCGAAGCGCCCGGTGAACGCGTCCCAGCGCGTGATGGCCCGGCTCTCGGCATAGACCGCCTCGACGGAGGGCAGCGCCGCCGCGGCGGCGGGTACGGAGGCTTGGGCGGGCGTGACGAGGGCGGGCAGATCGACGCGCTCGCTGGCATACCAGAGCGCACCGGCGAAGAGCGCCCCAAGGCTCACGCCGGTCAGAAGGGGGGTGGTCTGGGTCATGGCGGTGTCCTCAGCTTGGACCGGCTAGGAGCGCCGGGCTTCGCGAGAGGAAATCGGGGCAGAAGGGCGCGCTGGGTACTGTGGCGCGCGTCAGCACGGCGTTTCCAAATGGTGGACAATCGCCCTGGCGTGCGGTGCTGGGCCCGGCGCCAACGCCCCCCCCCGCGCTAGACTGCAACCGACCGCGCGATACGTCTAATATGGACTTCTCACGATCTACGCCTGCCTTCCTCGCCGTACATTGCCGGAAACGCAGGCTTCCGCCTTGGGGCCACATTCGATGCGCGACGGCGACGGCGATACCGCCGAACTGCAACGCCTGTTACTGGCTGCGCCCGCGCGCCCCGAGTTGTTCGACCGCGTCCTGCCTGCCGTGGCCGCATTGGCCGAGCAAGGCGACGACGAAACCCTGACCCGCCTCGCCCCTTGCTTTGGTGCGGCAGCAACCGCGCTCGACGCCCACACCGCGCCCGATCGGCGGACGGTGCGCTTTAGCCTGCATACCGACGGGCGCGTGGCCCGGGTGACGGCGGCGGCCGTCGACAGCTTTGCCTTGGAGCCGGGAGCCGATTTCTCGGCCCTACTCGGTGCGCAAGGCCAGTGCGCCTTTGCCCGGATCGCACGTGGCACCGTGCAGGAGTGCCTGGTCAGCGCCACCATCCTGCCCGACCAACGCCCCACCCTGGTCGCCCTACACCGCACCGGGCCGAGCACGATCGCCGCACGGGCGCTGGTCAGCGTCTGGCGCGCCGAGATCGAGGGCGCACTGGCCCAGGACTTCGCCCTCTCGCACACCGAGACCGAAATCACCCGCGCGCTGTTCGAAGGGCTCACCCCCAAAGCCATCGCCTGCTGGCGTGGGCGCTCCATCGAGACGATACGCAGCCAGATCCGCACCCTCTATGCCAAGATGGGCGTGCGCAATGCGCTCGATCTGGCGCATCTGATCTATGCCCTCTCGGTGGCTCTGCCCATGGCCGAGGGCGGCAGCGGGGGGCGCACGCCGGGACTGCGCCGCCTGATCGAGGGGCCACGCGGGGCCATCGATGTGGTGCTGAGGGGACCGCGCAGCGGGCGGGCGTTACTGTTTTTGCACGGCTGTCTGGGCGGGCGCACGTTCATGGCCGAGGCCGAGCGCCACCTGGCAGCACGCTTTGTCATTGCCCCCGCGCGCGCCGGACACGGCCGCACACCCGCCACTGGCGCCGTTGCCCCTGGTGAGGCACCCGAGGCGGCGGCGGCGGAGGCGCTGGCTGTCCTCGACCACTTGGAGATCGCCCAAACCGATGTGCTGGCCTATGACACCGGCGCGGCGGCGGCGCTGGCTCTGGCGCGTCTGGCGCCGGGGCGGGTTGGGCGGATTGTGCTGGTTGCGGCACTACCGGCCATGGCGCGCACGCGGGATGTGTTGGCTCTGCCGCGCCAGCAGCGCGTGTTTCCCTTGCTGGTGCGCACATCGAGGAGCGCGTGTCTTGCCTTGGCGCGCCTGGGCGGCGAACGGCTGCTGGCGGGCGGGCCGCATCGCTTTGCCCAGACCGTGTTTGCCGGCGCTGCAGCCGATCTGGCCGCTTGTGAGAACGCCGATGTTGCCGAGTGCTTTTGGCGCGGCCACGCTTGGCACACCTGCCAGGGCTCGGAGGGCTTTGTCGGCGAAGCCGCGATGACGGCACAGGCCTGGGATGCGCGCGTGGTACGGGCGGCGGTTGATCTCGTCTATGTCCACGGCGATGCGGATGCCAGCGCCCCGTTGCAGCGCGTGGAGGCGTTGCGCGCGCTAAGCGGTGGGCGCTTGGCGGTGGTTGCCGGTGCGGGCCATGCGCTGTTGCACGCTAGCCCGTCGGCTTGGCTGGGCCTGCTCGACACGGCGCAGTAGGGGGGCCTCCGCCCCGGCACGGCGATTTTCCGAAGGCAGAGGCATTGCCTATAGAGGACACACTGTTGCGCGAACGTTGGTTCACGCACAATGCCGTAGTCTATTGTTTTACAATGATTTCCTAACCACCAACCCGTGCAGGCTGGTTTGGAGATCGCCCTACAAAAACCAAAAGCCGTCCTCGCTCTCGGTCAGGGCGCCCAGGAAGGGTGTGGCTTCCACCGCCTCGTCCGAGCGGGTGAAATCGGCCACCACCAGCGATGCCGCCTCACCACTGTCCAGACGCGCCTCAAGCGCCTCACCGAGGCTGCTCTCAGCGGGATCGAGATCGAGGTTGTCAAACAACGCCGCCAACAGCGCCTCCGGATCGGGTGAGCCTTCGCGGGCCTCGAACTCCTGCGAGACCAAGAACGCCGTCGCCAGGGTCTCGGCGCCGAAATCTTCGGCCAACGCGGTCCAGAAATTGAGGCCCTCGCGGTCGGGCAAACGCCCAAGCACCGCCTCGTAATAGCGCGCAACCAGCACCGCAGCGCCGTTTTCCAGCGTGTCTCCTTCGCCGATCTCAGCACCACCGGCGATAAACGACAGCGCGCGCAACACCGCCGCCTCCCCCGCCGCCTGGCCGAGATCACGCCCCGCCACATCGCCGTTCTCAAAGTGGATACCGCCGTAGAGCCGGCTGATCCCGCCCTCGTCCGCCGCCAACGTAAAACTGTCCCAGCCAAGCGTGAGCGCCTCTGCTGGCGTCTGGCCCGGCTCAAAGCGCGACTGCCCGGCCTCAAAGGACACGCTGGCATCGAACACGTCGGAGCCGGTGAACAAGCGCAACACTGCGGCCCCTGCCGCCGAAAACGCGCTGTGGCCCGAGGTGTGCTCGGCAAACGGGGGCGAGGGATCGGCATCGGGGGTCTGATAGGTGAGGAAATTCTCGGCCAGGATGGTCTTGGTACCCTCGCCCGGCCCCGCCCAAGCCTCGACGACAAAGCCGTTCTGGCCGGTCAGTTCGTCGGTGCCCTCGGTGCCGATCAGGCCAAGCTCACCGAGATCGCGCACCACGCGCACCGGGCGGGCGTAATCGTAGAACGTCTTGGACTCCCAGGTGGCGATGCCCGCATCCATCTGCGCATTGGCCAGGGCGAAGAACAGCTTGGCGTCCTGATCGAGGCTGTGGTCGTCACGCGCCGAGACGAACTGGCCAAAGGTCATCCAAGTGCCCGGCGGAAAGGCGGTGCCGCCGCCGTCTTCCCAGAACTCGGCGATCAGCTTTTGGCGATCGGTCAGCCCGGCACTGAAGTCGAGCACCTCTTGGGTCTGGGTGATGAAGGCGGGATTGATCACCGTGCCGATCAGATCGCGGGTGACGGGCAGGATGGTGCCGTCGGCGAGCGTGAGGGTGGCGGCGTCCAGATCGAGGCTAGCCTCGACACCCTCGACAAAGAACGGCTCCGGGGCGGGCGGGCGCAGGCTGGCGCCATCCTCCAAGGCAAAGGGCTCGACCTCACCCCAGTGCGGGGTGAGAAAGCGCTGCTCGGGGTCGGCGTCTTCGGGATCGAGGGGCAGGTTTTCGGGCGTCCAGCGCGCGATGTCGTTGATCTCGAAGGGGTTGGGATTGAAGGGCGTGTAGCCGGTGGTATCGGCGTAGCCGTTGGCCTGATTGGCGCCGTCTTCCGCGCGCGCGGCGATCAGCGCGTTGGCGACGGCCACGCCAAGGGCCTCTGGGGTGCCCTCGGCCGGCGCTGTGGCCGGGTCGAGACCCAGTGCCGTCATGGTCTCATCGAAAATCGCCTGGCTCTGAGGAAACAGATCGAGCAGCATGGTGTAGGCGGCCCAGCTCATGGCTGCGGTCTTATTGGCGTCGGTGTTCTCAGTGTCGGGGCGCTGCAGCGTATCGCCAACGCTGACGGCTGTGGCGATGGGGTCGTAAGACGCAAAGGCGTCATAGATCGCGGTGTGGGTCAGGGCGTAGGCGCGCGAGGCGATGGTCGGCCCTGGCGCGGTCTCGACCACGGCTTGTTGGACGGCTTGGTCCCAGAGCACGGAAACGGTGGGATCGGCATCTTCGACCGTGATGCGCTGGCTGACGGGATCGAGGACAAGGTCTGGGATGTCGAACATGGGGGCGCCTTTTGCCAAGGGTTTCGGAGCGAGTGAGTTTTGACAAAAAAGGTTCGACGCCACAGGGGATCGGGAATACAGATACCGCGCCAAGATTAAACTAGTTGTACAAAACCCCTATTATCTCAGAACAGTTGATGCAACCGCCACTTTGTCGCAGGCTTTAGACCAATTATTTCAGGCTCTGGTTGTATTTCTCTAAAGACGTCCCGCATAATGCGAGGTCTTTTCCTGGCTTTCAACTCCCGCTCTATTGTGTATGGCATGGAGACGCTGCACCCAAAACGCCGTTCGCTTGAGCGGCGCCAGGCCGGGTTTATCGACTAAAACCAGCGGTAGCGCGGCAAAGCTTGTGCTGGCAAGCGCACGCGTCACACAGGGCTCGGCATGCCGGTGGCGCTCTCGGGCACCAAGGCCAGCGCCTGCTCCTCAGTGCGGTCGGTTGCCGAGGGCGGTGGAGGCACGAGGGCCGAAAGCCGCGCATGAAGGGCGGCGTCCATCTCGAAATCGAGGGCCGCCAACGACGGCGCAAGCTGCGCCGCATCACGCCCCGAGACAATCGGCACCACCCCGGGATGGCGTGCCACCCAAGCCACAGCCAGCGTTGCCGGGTGCGTGCCAAGCTCGGCGGCGATGGCGCTCAACCGGGTGGCGGCGTCGTGTAAGGCGGTCTGTCCGTAGCGCCGGGCATAGCGCGCGTCTTCGCTGAGGCGTCCGCTGCCGCCACTGGCATACTTGCCCGTCAGCAACCCCCCACCCAGCGGCGAGTAGCTGTGCACGGCGATGCTCTGATCCAGGGCCATGGGCAAGATCTCGACCTCGGCCTGGCGTTTGACCAACGAATACATCGGCTGGAGATGGCCGATCCGCGTGCCAAGGCGGGCCGCGATGGCCTGGGCCTTCATCACCTGCCAGGCGGCGAAGTTGGACAAGCCGATGCTGGCGATGGCGCCTGCTGCTTGGAGTTCGGCCAGGGTGGTGAGGCTTTCCTCCAGGGGCGTCTCTGGGTCGAAGCGGTGCAGATAGAGGCACGCGACCCGCTCCAGCCCCAAGCGGCGGCGTGAGGTGTCGAACTGGGCGCGGATGTTGGCCGCGCTTGCGCCGCCCGAGTAGGCGACTTTGGTCGCGACTTGGATCGACACGTCCGGATTGGCGGCAATCAGACGGCCCAGGATCTCCTCCGAGGCGCCGCCGGTATAGAGATGGGCCGTGTCGAACCAGCCCACCCCAGCCGCGCAGCAGGCGTGAAAGGTCTCGGCGGCGGTCTTTTCGTCGGATTTGCCGCCCCACTGCATGGTGCCGAACACGATCTCGCGCTGCATCGCTATCCCCTGATCTGTTATCCTCGCCTGCGCTTGGCTCAGAGCCATAGTCTAAAGCGATTTCAAGGGAGGTGGAAACACCGACTGACCAGGAAATCGCGGTAAAACAACAGTCTACAGCATTGCGTGCGACCCAACGCTCACGCGCAATGCTGTAGTGGCCTCAATCGGCCCGCGTGACCGCAATGCTCTCTAGCCCACAGGCCCACCACAACTCTCGCGGATCATCAGCTTGGGGTCGAGCGTCACCTGCATCGGCGCGGCGTCGGGGTGGGACAGGCGGTGGAGCAGCGTCTCGGCGGCTAAGCGGCCAATCTTGGCCGGGTTGTCGAGCACGGTGGTCAGCGCCGGATAGAACGCCGCCGCCTCCTCAGTGCCACCGATGCCCACCACCCCAACATCACGCCCCGGGCGCACACCAACAGCCCGCAGCGCATTCATGGCACCAAAGGCGACCAGATCGTTAAAGCAGACATAGCCGCTCGGGCGCTCGGACCAACTCAGCGTCTCGCGCAGCGCCTCAGCCCCCTCGATGACGCGCGGGCGGCATTGGCGCCAGAGCCTGTCGTCCCAGGCGATACCCGCAGCGTCGAGCGCCGTGCGAAACCCGGCCAGGCGTTCTTCGGCCACGGTATTGCCGGGCTGACCACCGAGCAGCGCCAGACGGCGGTGGCCCAGATCGAGCAGCCGCCCCACGGCGCGCATCATGGCCGAGCGATCGGCATTGACCACCCAATCCGAGCGCGTGTCAGTGCGGATGCGGCGTGAGACATAGACCACCGGCACGCTCTGGCGCGTGAGCGGGCCTAGGATCTCGGCGCTCACGCCAGGGGGCGGTGAGACCAGCAAACCCTCGGCACCGTAAGCTGCTAGCGAGGACACGAAACGGGTCAGGCTGTCGGGGCGCTCGCCGTGGTTGTTGAGAAAGACGGCGATGCCGGCCCCGCCCAGCGTCTCTTCGATGGCGATCAGCATCTCGGCGAAAAACTGATGCGCGATGTTGTGAAAACTCACCCCGACGATGCGCGTGCGCCCCGTGCGCAGCGAGGCCGCGGCCACATTGGGCACATAGCCGGCCTCATGCAGGGCGGCGCGCACCAGAGCACGGGTCTCGGCGGCGATCATCGGGCTGTCTTTGAGGGCCAGCGAGACCGTGGCGGGCGAGAGGCCGAGGCTTTGCGCGATCTCGCGCTGGGTCGGCCGGCGTGCCATGGTTCAGGCACGCTCGACGGGCTTGGCGATGCGCGTCGAGATCGCGCGCATGGCCGCCGAGAAATCCGCCTCGCCGTGGCCTGCCGCCTCGGCCTCCTCCAGAGTGGCGATGACGGCGGCAAGGGCTGGATAGTGTGCGGGATAGGGGGCCATGTCGCGCGCGAGACGCGCGTCCTTGAGCATAAAGCGCAACATGAAGAGTGCGGAGAACTCGCCCTCGCGCATGCGCGGCACGCGGTTTTCAAAGTAGCGCGAATAGGCAAAGCCGGTGCCTTGGGTGACGATGTCGTAGAAGACTTCGATGTCGGTGCCGGTCTCCAGGCAAAGCCCGAGCGCCTCGGCCACGGCCACGGCGTGTCCGGCGACGAGGGTCTGGTGGACGAGCTTCATCTGGTTGCCCGCGCCCGAAGGACCGCAGTGGCGGATCAGCCCACCACAGGCGCCCAG
>JBCDHK010000113.1:0-10039 GCA_038750185.1 Pseudomonadota bacterium | reverse complement strand
CTCCTGGAACTCGTCCGGGACCCTTCCCGGCCGCTCGGGATCGAGCAGTCGACGCCACTCCTCATCGAAGCTGTCGAGGATCTCGATACTCTGCCGGACGCTCTGCCTCCTGGACGCGGCGGACGAGTCGCCGCTCGACGCCGCTGAGGACGAGGAGTCCTGGGAGATTCGGCTTTCCGCCTCCTGATTGCGCAGGCCCTTGAGAAGACTCGCGAGGGCCTCCTGCAGACGCAGGTAGGAGCTTTCAAAATCCTCCAGCCGCTCTCGCTGCTCGGGATCTGGGTGGGGGGCATATTGCGACTTCAGCTCCTCCCGCTGACGCCGCCAGAGGAAGGGCAGCCTCGCGATTTCGGCCAGCAGCTTGGGCGAGACCATGACGCCGTTGGAGTAGATGTCGAGGCCGGAGGCGCCGTAGGGGTACCAGGTGAAATCCTTGTCCGGGTCCATGCCGATCCCGAGGATGTTGAGGTAGCTGGTCACATTGAAGACCAGGCTGGCCGAGACCTGATCCTGGATCAGCATCTGCTCTTGCAGGTTGGACTTCACGCTGATGAGCTCGACCTTGTCCGCATCGATCCCGGCTGCGGTGGCAAGCGCCGGAAACAGCTTGGTCGAGGCCGAGCCCGGCGGTGCGCCGACCTTGAGCCCTTCGAGGCTGGCCAGGCTCTCGACCGGCCCGCCGGTCTTGGTGAGGACGGCAAAGGGCGGCTGGTTGTAGATCTGATAGACCATCACCGGCGCCTCGTCGGGCTTGGTGGCCGCGTTTTGGATGATGGCGTTCATGTCGCCAAAGCCCGCGTCATAGGCCCCCGACATGATCCGGCTGACGGTGGCCGCCGAGCCCTCGCCCTGGTCGATGGTGACGTCGAGCCCGGCCTCGGCGAAGTAGCCCTTCTCCTTGGCCAGATAAAACCAGCTATGGACGCCCTGGATCTTCCAATCGAGGGTAAACTTGATGGCCACGTCTTCAGCCCAGGCCGGAACCGCCAGCGTCAGGCCGAGTGCTGCTACGGACAGATACTTTAGCATGCTCTTTCTCCTTGTCGGTGGGTTGGTCGGTAGTCGGCAGTCAGGTCAGGTCCTTGCGCATTGCCCAGCCGGTCATCCGGCGCTCCAGAAAGGCGAAGATCGCATAGAGCGAGACGCCCATGGCCGCGAGCACCATCAGCCCCGAAAACACCAGCGGCACGTTGAATTGCGAGGAGGCGATCAGCATCATGTTGCCGACCCCCTTGTTGGAGGCCACGGTCTCGGCAATCACCGAGCCCACGAAGCTGAGCGTGATCGCCACTTTGAGCGAGGCGAAGAAATAGGGCAGCGAGCGCGGCAGCCCGACGTTCCAGAGGATCTCCCACTTGCTGGCCTTGAGCGAGCGCATGACGTCCTCAAGTTCGGGCTCGACCGTGGCAATGCCCGTCGAGACGTTCACCACGATGGGGAAGATGCAGATGATCATCGCGGTCAGGATCGCCGGCACCGTGCCCGCGCCGAACCAGAGCACGAAGATCGGCACCACGGCGACCTTGGGGATCGAGGAGATCCCCACCAGCAGCGGATAGGCCGTGTTGTAGGCCAGCTTGGACGAGCCGATCAGCACGCCGAGCGAGAGCCCGATCAAGACGCCGAAGGAAAAGCCGACCAGCGTGGTATAGAGCGTCTGCCAGGCGTGGGGCCAGATGGCGTGGGCGAACTGCAGGAAGGCCGAGACGATCTGTGTCGGGCGCGGCAGGACCAATTCGGAGATCCCGGCCAGGAGACAGATCACCTCCCAGAGAACGAAGACGCTGACGATAAGCGCCGCGGAGGCGAGTTTTTGCTGGCGGTCGGTCATGCGGCGTCCGCCTTGTTGCGGGCGGGGGCGTGGACGATCTGGCGGCGCAACTCCTGTGTGAGCTGCACGAAGGGGGCCTCGAAGGTCACCTCGATGGGGCGCGGGCGGGCGAAATTCACCGGGCAGGTGTCGAGGATGCGTCCAGGGCGCGCGCTCATCACGTAGATGCGGTTGGCGAGATAGGCCGCCTCGCGCAGATCGTGCGTGACCAGAAGAACGGTAGACTTGCGCTCGATCCAGAGCGCCTGCAGCGTCTGCCACAACTCCTCACGGGTGAACTGATCGAGGGCGCCGAAGGGCTCGTCCAACAAGAGAAGGTCCGGGTCGTGCACGAGCGCGCGGCAGAGATTGGCGCGCTGCATCATGCCGCCAGAGAGCTGCCAGGGGCTTTTGTCGGCAAACTCCAGAAGGCCCACCTGATCGAGCAGGGCATCGACGCGCGCGCGATATTCGCCTTGGCGCTTGGCACGAAAGCTGGCCTTGAAGGGCTCGACGATCTTGAGGGGCAGCATGACGTTGTCGCGCACCGTCATCCAAGGCAACAGCGAGGCGCTTTGGAAAGCCATGCCGACGCGCACCGGCTTGGCGCCCAACTCGCGCCCGCCAAAGAAGATGTGGCCCTGGCTCGGCTTCATCAGCTCGCTGACCAGCTTGAGGATGGTGGACTTGCCACAGCCCGAGGGGCCGACGAAGGCGACGAAGTCACCCTTGGCGATGGTCAGATCCGTGGGGCAGAGCGCTTCGGTCGCGTCCTTGCCACTGCCGTAGGTGACGCCCACACCCTCGAAGCTGACGAAATCGGGTTGGCTCATGCGCGGCGCCCTCCCACCAGCACCTGCGCCAGGCTCTGATCGACATTGCGCGGCGCGGGCGCGGGCATGGCTTGGATGTCGCTCACCTGGGTGCCATGGCCCTCCATCCCCTCGCAGATCGCCCGGTCGCGCTGCACGAAAGCGCCGCGCACCAGGGTGTGGACCGGCGCGCCGGTGGTCTTGCGCCCCTCAAAGGGCGTGACCTTGCCGCGGCTGTGCAGCCGGCTGGCGGCAATCACCTCTTCACGGGCCAGATCGAGCGCGGCGATATCAGCCAAGGCCCCCACCGCCAGGCGGCCCTTGTGTGGCCAAAGACCGAAAGCGCGCGCCGGATTGGCCGAGGAGAGGCGCACGTAGTGCTCCAACGTCAAGCGTCCCGCCGCAACCTCGCTCAGCATCAAAGGCATCTGGGTCTCGACACCGGGAAAGCCGCAATCGGCTTGCCAGATAGTGGCATTGGTCTTTTCCTCGGGCGTGTGGGGGGCGTGATCGGTGGCGATCATATCGACCACGCCGCTCTCCAAGGCCTCCCAGATCGCAGCGCTGTCGCGGGCCTCGCGCACCGGCGGGTTGACGCGGATCACGCTGCCGAGACGGGCGTAATCGGTGCTGTCGAGCAGCAGATAACACGGGCAGGTCTCGCCGGTGACCTCGACGCCGCGCGCTTTGGCCTCGGCCAGCGGGCGCAACTCACCAGCTGAGGAGATGTGCAGCACATGGATGCGCGCACCCGTCCACTCGGCCAGAATGGCGGCGCGGGCGACGGCCTCAATGGCCACCACTTCGGGGCGGGCTGCGATGTGGTGGAGTGGATCGTTCAGCCCCGCCGCCTCCAGCTTTGCTTGGCGCCAGGCCATGATCGAGGCGGTCTCGGCATGGAGCGCAATGCGCAGGCCCGATTGCGCGATGATCTCAAAGCCTTCGAGCATGGCGCCTGTGGAGGGCGAGGGCAGATTGCCGAAAGTATTGCCCATGAAACACTTGAAGGCATTGGCCCCCGCCTCGATCAACCTCTGCAGTTCGTCGATATTGTCCTCGGCCAACAGGCCATAGAGGCCGAAATCGACGCAGGACTTCCGCGCGAACTCCTGCTTTTGGCGAAACTCGGCGGCGGAGCGCGTCGGGGGATGGGTGTTGGGCATCTCGAAGACCGTGCTCACCCCGCCCATGGCAGCGGCGCGGCTGCCGGTCTGCCAGTCCTCCTTGTGGGTGTAGCCGGGCTCGCGAAAATGCACGTGCATGTCGATGGCGCCGGGGATGAGGTGGAGGCCGGTGACGTCGACCACCTCCGCCGCCTCGCCTAGCGTGCCCGGCGCACCGATGGCCGTGATGCGCCCGCCCGCGATGGCGAGATCGGCCCTGTCGCGCGCCGTCTCGTTGACGATGGTGCCCCCGGTCAGGATCAGATCGCTCATAGTGCGGCCCAGCCTCCATCCACGGGCAGGTCGACCCCGGTCAACTGGCGCGCGCGCTCAGAGGCGAGGAACAGCGTGGCCGAGGCCACGTCCTCATCGGTGCTGATGCGTCCCAGCGCATAGTCGGAGGCGTGTTTTGCCGCTGCCGCCTCATGGGAGAGCCCGTGCTGTGCGGCCACCTGGGGGACGACCTTGTCGCGAAAACGCGGCCCGTCCACCATGCCAGGGGCCACTAGATTGACGTTGATGTTGTCGGGACCAAGCTCCAGCGCGAAACTCTTGGTCATGCCGCGCAGGCCCCATTTCGAGCTGGAATAGGACAGCCGCATGGCCCGCCCGCGCATCCCGAACGTGCCCCCCACATTGACGATCTTGCCCCCGCCTCGGGCCTTCATCACCGGGGCGACGGCGTGGATCAGGTTGAAGGGGCCCAAGACATTGAGGCGCAGGATGTCGTCGAACTCCGCCTCGGTGGTCTCCAGCCCGGTCTTGCCGATGGGCCCGGTGCCGCCGGCGACATTGACCAGCACGTCGATCCGCTCGGCAAAGGCTGCGCGCGTCTCGGCGATGGCGGCCTCGACAGTGCAGGCCTTGGTCACGTCGCAGGCGAAGATCTCGGCGCGCACGCCCAGGGCGCGCGCCGCCTCGCAGACTGGCGCGATGGCCCCGGTATCGCGGCCGAGCAGCGCCAGATGCGCCCCCTCGCGGGCAAAGCCGAGCGAGATCGCCGCCCCCATGCCCTTGGCGGGGCCGGTGATGACCGCGACCTTGTCCTTGAGTTCCAAGTCCATCGCAGAGGTCCGCTCAGAGCAGCTTGTAGATCCGCTCGTCCGCATCCGGCAGGAAGGCATCGGAGAAGATCTCCGAGGGCTCGGGCGTGCGCGGCAGACCGTTGGCCTTCACCACGAGCGCGATGGCCTGCTTGAAACGCTCGGGGTCGACGTTGCCAAGGCCGGTGGTGGCCAGTTCAGGGTGGTTCATCTCGTCCTGGAGCGTGGCGATCAGGCGCTCCTTCTCGATGGCCTTGTTGATCAGCGGCTCACGCGCGGCGACTGAATCGACCGCCGCATCGAGATCGGCCAGCGTGTCCTTGACGCCCTGGTTGATCGCCCAGCACATGCCCTTGACCAGTTCGGGGCTCTCCGCAGCCATGGCCTTGGGGATGATCATGCCGTTGGAGTAGAGGTCCATGCCGTAATCGCCATAGGAGATGAAACGGATGTCCTCGTCCGGGTTCATGCCTGAGAGCTTGGCCGAAAAGCGGATGGTGTTGACGTAGCCGAACACGCCCTCGACTTGCTTGCTCTTGAGCATCTGCTCGCGCAGGTTGGACTTGAAGTTGAGGATCTCGATGCCGCTCGTGTCCAGCCCCGCCACATTGGCAAAGGCCGGGAAGAGCTTGAGCGCGCCGTCGTTGGCCGCCCCGCCCAGAAGGCGCCCCTCCAGGTCTTCGGCGCTCATGATGTCGCTGTCTTTGAGCACGGCCACGGTGAAGGGCGGCTTGTTGTACATCTGATAGACGCAAAGCGGCGCTTCCTCCGGGTTGGTGCCCGCCAGGCGGATGAGCGCGTTGACATCGCCAAAGCCCACATCGTAAGCCCCGCCCGCCACCTGGCCCACGGCTGCGCCCGAGCCATTGCCCTGATCCATGGTCATCTCGATGCCGGCTTGGTCGAAATAGCCCTTGTCCTGGGCCAGGAAAAACCACGATTGCGGGCCCTGATAGCGCCAGTTCAGGATCATCTTGATCGGGGTCTTGCCTTGGCCGAGGGCAGGCGCGGCCAGGGGCGTGAGTGCGGTGGCTGCGGCCAGTTTGGTAAAGCTGCGGCGAGTGAGGGTCATGGCTGGTCTCCTGTCGGTGTCGTCGCGTTGATGGCGGCTAAAATGTCGCCCGATTGAGCGGTAAAGCCGTAGAGCAGGCGGATCAGGTAGAGAATTGCGTCGCTGACGTGGGGGGGAGACACGGTGGTCGTGGCATCCTCGACCAGCACCGCGTCAAAGCCGTTGAAGCAGCCGTCTGCGAGCGTCGCAAACACGCAGCGATCCAGATTGACGCCGGTGAAAAACAGCGTGCTGACCCCGAGCCGGCGCAGGATCTGGTCGAGGTCGTTGTCGCGAAAACCGGTCAGGCGGTGCTTGGCCACCTCGATGTCGTCGGGCGCTTTGTCGATGGCGGCTACCGAGTGCGCGCCCCAGTCGCCCGCCACCAACACGCGGCCTTTGTCGATGGGATCGGCGTAGCCGGGCTGCGCGCCGCAATCCGAGCCTTTGTCCAGCACATTGGCGGGAAGGTTGGCCGCGTCGGCGCGCACCGCCCAGTTGATGTGGATGACCGGGGCCTGTGCCGCCCGAAAGGCCGTGCTCAGCGCATTGATCTCTTCGATGATCGCCGAGAGGGGGGCAACATCGGCGCCGCGGGTCGTGGCAAACCAGCCCTCGTCGGCCAGAAAGTCATTTTGCATGTCGATGACGATCAGCGCCGCACGCGCCAGATCGACCTCGATTGGTTTGGGCTTTGCCTCAAAGCGGATCGGCAGTGGCGCGCGCAGCGGGCGGCATAGCGAGAGGGTCTGCCCGCCATCCGGCGAGGCCCAACGATCCTCATGGGCGATTCTGGCGCGGTGCTGCATCGGGCTCCTCTACGGTTGGGTAAGGTTTCCCGAATCTCGCGTTGCTGTCTTTTGCTAATTTTGCGGTTCCCCGTAGACTAAAACGCAACGCCACCTATGCTCGCGCCATGAAACACCTCACGACCTTCCGCGTGATCGATGCCATCGCGCGCACCGGCTCCATCCGCAGCGCCGCCGAACATCTGGCCCTGACCGCCTCCGCCGTGCAGCGCCGGCTGCGCGCCTATGAGGACGAACTGGGCTTTCAGATCTTCGACCGCCTGCCCCACGGCGTGGAGCTGAATTCGGCGGGCGAGCTGGTCATCTCCCACATCCGCGAGACCTTCGCCGAGACCGGCAAGTTGCGCTCGCGCCTCTCTGATCTCTCGGGCCTGCGCCGGGGCGAGGTGCGCATCGGCTGCAGTCAGGCGCTGGTGCCCTATTTCCTGCCCCGCCACATCCAATCCTACCGCGCCCAGTTTCCCGGCGTGCGCTTTGAGGTGACGGTGCTGGCCCACGGCGCGGCGGAAAGCGCGCTGGCGGGGTTTGCCATCGATCTGGCGCTGGTCTTTACCGCCGCCGAGACGCCCGATTTCAAGGCGTTGCTCGGCGTGCGCCAGCGTCTTGCGGCCATCATGGCGCCGGGGCATCCGCTGGCCCGCTCTCACACCCTGCGCCTGCGCCAGTGTTATGAGTACCCGGTGGCGCTGGCCAGCAGCGGCTTTGGCAGCCGCGCGATGCTTGACGCCGCCTTGCAGGAGAAATCCTACGCCCGCGCGCCCGATCTGGAGAGCAATTCCTTCGAGTATCTCAAAGCGCATGTCGCCTGCACCGACACGATTTCCTTTCAGGTCGAGATCGGCACGCCGTCGGTGGCGGGGATGGATCAGAGCGTGAGCACCCGTCTGGTCGATACCAGGGACGTCAGACCAGGGGCGTTGTGGCTTGGCCATCTGGCCGGGCGCGGGCTGTCGGTTGCAGCCTCGCGCTTTGCCGAGCAGGTCGGCAGAGACCTGGAGCAGAGCTACGACAGCATTTGATTGGGGCGTGATGTGATAGGGCGCGGGCGCCCACAGCGGTGCGGCTAAATGCTAAATCAGCGGTAAAGGGAGGGTGGCACAGCTAAGCTGTGCATTTTTTGCAGCAGATTGCTGAAAAATTAACAGAAGACGGCAGCGCTCGTCAGCGGCATGTTTGCTCGACTGCGCACCGGCTGATGACTGGCCACGGCGCAAGCGCTTCGCAAACCGCTTGGGAGTTTCGTGATCATGACCATCAAGCCCGTTTCCCGCCGCCCCCTTTCCCGCCGTCGCCTTCTGCAAGGCGGTGCAGCCCTCGCCGGGACGACGGCGCTCGCCTCCCTGCCCGCGCGCGCGTTTGCCCAGAGCAGCCTGACGGTCGGCTTCATCTACGTCGGGCCCAAGGACGATTTCGGGTACAACCAAGCCCACGCCGAGGGCGCTGCGGCAGTCAAGGAGATGGCCGGCGTCACCGTGGTCGAGGAAGAGAACGTCGCCGAGACCGTCGATGTGCAGAAATCGATGGAATCGATGATCAACTTCGACGGGGCGACGCTGCTCTTCCCGACCTCCTTCGGCTATTTCGACCCGCACATCCTGGAGGTGGCCCCCAACTATCCCGAGATCCGTTTCCAGCATGCCGCAGGGCTTTGGTCGGCCGACAAGCACCCCATGAACGTGGGCTCGTACTTTGGTTATATCGGCCTCGGCCAGTATCTGAACGGCATTGTCGCAGGCCACGCCACGACGACCAAAAAGCTCGGCTTCGTCGCGGCCAAGCCGATCCCGCAGGTGCTGCAGAACATCAACTCCTTCCTCCTTGGCGCCCGCCAAGTCGACCCGAGCATCACCTGCCAGGTCATCTTCACCGGCGAGTGGTCGATGGCGGTCAAGGAGGCCGAGGCGACCAATGCGCTCGCCGATGCGGGCTGCGATGTGATCACCTGCCATGTGGACGGCCCCAAGGTGGTGATGGAGACCGCCGCCGGGCGCGACTGTTTCGTCTGCGGCTACCATGCCGATCAGTCGCCGCTGGCCCCCGAGAAATACCTGACCGGCGCCGAGTGGAACTGGCCCGGCGTCTACACCCGCATGGTCCAGACCGTGCTCGACGGCGGCACCATCGACAACTTCGACCGCGGCGGTCTGGCCGATGGCTACATCAAGATGTCGGCGCTCGGCCCCGCGGTCTCGGATGCGGCGCGTGCACAGTTCGAGGCCACCAAGGCCGAGATGATGCAGGGCGGCTTTGCGGCCTACAAAGGCCCGCTGGCCAGCAACACCGGGGCTGAGATCCTGGCGCCGGGCTCGGTTTTCCTAGAGACCGACATCGCGCTTGAGAGCATGGACTACTTGGTCGAGGGCGTGATCGGCTCGACCTCCTGAGGACAGGGCAGGGGCGCGCGATGGCCTTCGCCGATCCGTCCAGCACCAGCGCGCGCGGGCTCTTCTCGCCCGACGGCTGGCTCGCCGCCCTCGCGCGGCGCGCCGAAGCCCTGGTTATCCCCGCCTTGGCGCTGATGGCGGGGCTGGGCGTCTTCAGCCTGTTCCTGCTGCTCCTCGGCAAATCGCCCGCCGAATTCTACGCCCTGGTCTACCGCGCGGGCTTTGGCACGGCGTTTTCCTGGCAGAACACGCTCTCGCGCACCGCGCCGCTTCTGTTCGCTGCCCTCTGCGTAGCATTGCCCGCGCGCCTCGGGCTCGTGGTGATCGGGGGCGAGGGCGCCATCGTGCTCGGCGGTGTGGCGGCGGGGGCCGTGGCGGGCGTGCTCGTCGGCTGGCCTGGGGCGCTGGGGATACCGCTCCTCGCACTGGCGGCGGCTCTGACGGGCGCGCTCTGGATCGGGGCCGTCGGCTGGCTGCGCCATGTGCGCGGCGTCAACGAGACCATCGCCAGCCTCCTGATGTCCTACATCGCCATCGCCTTGATGAACCACTTGGTCGAGGGACCGTTCCGCGATCCGACCTCGCTGAACAAGCCCTCCACCACGTCCCTGCCCGACAACCTGCGCATCGGCGACATGCCGGGCTTTGACGTCCATTGGGGCCTCGCCCTGGGCATCATGCTGTGCATCGTCTCCTGGGTGTTGATCGAGCGCACGACCCTTGGCTTTTCGGCTCGGATCGCAGGCGGCAACGTCCGGGCGGCGCAGGTCCAGGGCCTGCCCGTCGGCAAACTGATCATCGGCTTCACAGCCCTTGGCGGCGCCATGGCCGGGCTGGCGGGCGTGTTCGAAGTCACCGCGGTGCACGGCTCGGCCAACGCGTCCCTCGCCGCGGGCTATGGCTATTCCGGCATCCTCATCGCGTTCCTGGCGCGCCACAACCCGCTGGCGATCATCCCAGTCGCGAT
>JBCDHK010000112.1:0-10070 GCA_038750185.1 Pseudomonadota bacterium | reverse complement strand
TTTACCGCAGTCGCCGTCCTGCCGCTGGCTGAAGCAACCGCGGTGATGGAGATCGCGCCGCTACTTGTCACCGTCCTCGCAGCTCTCGTCCTCAATGAGCACGTCGGCCCGCGCCGCTGGGTTGGGGTCGCGGTTGGGCTGATCGGGGCGCTGATCGTGATCCGGCCTGGGCTGGAGGTCTTCCAGCCGATCTCGCTCTTGCTGGTGGTGGCGGCGTTTTGCCTGGCGGCCTACCAGATCGCCACCCGCGCCATGGGCGGCATCGACAGCATCTGGACCACCATGCTCTACACCACACTGTTTGGCACCCTGGCATCGAGTGCGGCCATGCCCTGGGTCTGGAGCCCGCCGCCGCCCGAAGCGCTGCTGCCGCTCGCGCTGATCGGGGTGTTGGGCTGTGCGGGCCATCTTTGTCTGGTATGGGCGCTCAGCCAAGCACAAGCCTCGGTGCTGGCGCCCTTTGCCTACACTCAATTGGTCTGGGCGACGGCGCTTGGCTTTTTGATATTTGCCGAGGTTCCCGATGGAGCGACGATCTTGGGCGGGGCTGTGATCGTCGGCGCGGGGCTCTATGTCTGGCACCGCGAACGCTTGGCGCGCCGCCGGGCCGAGCAGGCAGGTGTTGCCGCCTCGGCCTGAGCCGCCTACACCGGGCTAGCCCTTGGCTTTGAGACACCCAATGACCGACGCCCCCGCAGTCCCAGCGCCTTTTGCTGCCAGGCTGCGCTTTCACCTCAGCGATCTGCTCCGTCTGGCCTGGCCGGTGATGCTGAGCCGTGCCGGCATCCTGCTCATGGCGTTTTGCGATATCGCCATGCTGGGGCGCTATGAGCCGGGCGCCGTTGGCGTGGCCAATCTGGCGCTCTCGGTGTTCATTCCGCTCATGGTGATGACCATCGGGCTGTGCACGGGTGTCATCGCCGTGATCAGCCGGGCCTACGGCGCGGGCGACTGGCGCGAGTGCGGCTATGCGTGGCGGCGCGCCATGGTCTGGGGCACGGTGCTCTCGGTGCTGGCGGGCTGGGCCTCCTGGCAGACCGAGACGGTGCTCGCCCTCTTCGGTCAGGACCCAGCCCAAGTCAGCGAGGGCGGCTCGGTAGCGCGCGCCTTGGCGCCGGGACTGTTGGCGCAGGTGCTGTTTGCCATCTCGGCCTTCTATCTGGAGGCGACGCGGCGGCCCTATTTCGCGCTTTTGGTCATGATGGGCGCCAATATCATCAACTTCGCGCTCAACTGGGTGCTGATCTTCGGCGAGGCCGGCTTTCCCGAACTGGGCGCAACCGGCGCCGCCCTGGCCTCGACCATTGCGCGCTACTTTGCGGCAGCGGCGATGATCGTGTTCATCCTGGCCCAGCCCCGCGCCCGCGAGGCCGGCGTCACCGGACCGTGGGAGACTTTTTGGGGCCCAGGGGGTTGGCGTGCAGGCGCGGCCATGCGCCGTCTCGGGCTCTCGGCGGGGCTCGGCAACGGCTTTGAGACCGTCGGTTTTGCCACCATGACGCTGTTTGCCGGGCAGATCTCCATGGCGGCGCTCGATGCCTATTCGATCTCGCACAATGTGGTCTCGACGCTGTTCATGGTCGGGCTTGGTCTGGCCATCGCCACGGGCGTGCGCGTTGGCATCGAGACCGGGCGCGGGCGCCCCGATGAGGCCGCTTTTGCCGGCTGGGTCGGACTGGGGGCGGCCTTTGCCATCATGTCGGCGCTCGGCGTGCTGGTGATCGGCGCACGCGAGACCATCGCCGCCGTCTACACCGACGACCCCGTGTTGCAAGCGCGCGCGGCGGGCTTGTTCTTTGTGGCGGCACTGATCTTTGTGCCCGACACCGCACAAGTGGTGATGGGACAGGCGACCCGCGCGCTCGGCGATGCGATCTGGGCAATCGCTGTCTATGTGCTCTGTTTTGCCGTGCTGCTGATCCCGCTTGGCTGGGCGATGGTCAATGTGTTGGGCTTTGACGAACGCGGGCTGGCGCTGGCCATCGTCGCAGCCTGTACACTAGCCACCATATTGCTATCGCTGCGCTTTCTCGCCCTAACCCGCGGCGCCACCCCATGAGCGCCCCCGCCGATGGCGAGCCTACCGGCTATGTCTGGACGCGCGACCGCTTTAGCGTGCGCGCTGGCGAGTGGCTGGCTTTCGCCGCGGCTTGGAGTTTTCGCACCCTCACCTGGGCCGTACCGATCTGGCGACTGAGCGCGGCACTGGCCCCCCTTGGCGGCTGGATCGCGCTCTGGCTACCAGCGGCCAAGGGGCGCATCGAGGAAAACCTGATCCACGTCTGGCCCGATCTCACACCCAAAGCACGGCGGACCATCCGCACCGAAGCCGGGCGGCAGTTTCTACGCCTTTGCATCGAATACGCCCATCTCGACCGCTGGGCCAAGTCCGTGCGCATCGAGACCCAAGGCGCCGAGCACATCGAGGCCGTGCGTGAGAGCACTAAGGGCGCCATCCTGGTCACCGCGCACTACGGCAATTGGGAGGCGATCCGCCTGGCTGCGCGCGCACACGGTGTGGAATGCGGCATCGTCTATCGCGCCTTCAACAACCGCTACCTGGATCGCTTTACCCAAAACCTGATCCCCTGCGCCGGCACGCCGGTGATGACCAAGGGGCGGGTGGGCATGCGCTCGATGCTAAAGCACGTGCGCCAAGGCGGCAGCGTGCTGATCCTGGTCGACCAGCGCAACTCCGGCGCGCCGTTTCTGCCGTTTCTTGGCCGCCCCGCCGAAACCGTGACCGTCGCCGCCTCGCTGGCGCGCACCACCGGCGCGGCGCTGATCCCGGCCATTGCGCGGCGCAATGCTGTATCCGAGCGCTTCGAGGTTGCCTTTGCCTCCGCCATCGAGACCCAAGACGACACCCAGGCAATGACCGCCGTCAACGCCCGCCTCTCGGCCTGGATCGAGGCCGAGCCCGGGCAGTGGTTTTGGTTTCACCGGCGCTGGCGCTCGACCACGCGCTCACGCGAGCAGCCGCTCGATCAGCGCTCGTAACGCCCTGCTGCGAGCACCGGGCCCGAGCCCGCCATCTGTAGCCAGACCGCCATGCCTTGGCCCGCCTCCGGGTTGGGCAGATCGAGGGCCGCGGGGGCGCCCGCCTCCTTAAAGCCAACGCGCATTAGATTGCGCACCACGTTGCGATAGGTCAGCGTCTTGCCGCGGTTTTCGCCGCGCTCAATCGCCACGGTGCGGGCACGGTCATAGAGCGCCGCATAGATCTCGCCCCCGCCACGCCCCTCGATGGAGACGCGCAGCGCCGCCGCACCGTTGTCAAAGCCGATGCGGGTGCCCTCGGCCTGGGTGCGCGCGGTCTCGATCAGGCGCTCGATCTCATCGAGGCGCATGCCGACCGCATCCGAGCGCCCCTGCACCACCACCTGCGGCGTGTAGACCACTCGCGCCTCGAAGGCGTCGCGATAGGCGTATTGGCGGCGGGTGTGCTCGGCGGCGGCGAAGGTGTCGCGCCAGCCGAGGTAATCCCAGTAATCGACATGGAGCGAGAGCGCGATCACACCCTCGCGCTCAGCCAGAGTGGCAAGGGCGGCATCGGCAGGCGGGCAGGAACTGCACCCCTGACTGGTGAACAATTCGATCAGCACCGGCTGCGCCGTGCGGGGATCGGCCTCGGCGACGCTGGCAATACCGGCTAGGATCAGACCGGCAATCGGGGATAGGGCTGTGTTTCGCATGGGCCCCACCATACCCGATCGCCGGACACGCTCAAATCAATGGTGCGTGACGCCGCGTGTGCGACCGCCTCAATGCACCATGAACTCGCGGTTGCAATAGCGCAGCTCAGCTGGCGCCGTCAGATTGGCGTGGCTGAGACGCACCGAGTGGATCGGTCCGTCCAGTTCGCGATGCCAGAAGTCGAGAAAACTGCGCAACCGCGGAAATTGCGGTGCCAGGTCGTACTCCTGCCAGACGAAGGTCTGGAGCACGCTGCGGGCGTCGGGCAGGCGGTAGAGGATTTCGGCTGTTGCGAGCGAATAGCCCATCAGCCGTAGTTCGAGTTCGGTCTTGCTCTGCTGCATGGCAGCACTGCCTCAGGTTTGGGTCGGGTCGCAGAGCGCCCTGGCGTGCGTTGCGGCACGGTCCCGGAGCGCTCCGGTGACACCAGCATGACAACAAAACCTTGCAACAAGGTAGCTAGAAAGAATTCCACGATGGGGATAGAGTTCGCCCAGCGCAAAAAGCGCAGGACAACGCGTTGCGCACCGTCACGGGCGGCCAAGCGCAACCAAGGGGGAGAGAAACCGATGCCAGCCTATCTGATCGCCGATGTCACCGTCACCGATGACGCCTGGGTGCCGCCTTATGCCGGGGTCGTACACGACATCGCCGCCAAGCACGGCGGCAAGTATCTGTCGCGCTCGGGCAATATCGACACCACCGAGGGTGAGGACAGCGGCTCGACCCTGATCGCGCTGATCGAGTTTCCCGACAAAGCCGCAGCCCAAGCCTTTATCAACGATCCCGAGTATGCGCCCCATCTGGAGGCGCGGGCCAAGGGCTCGAAGAGCTGGTTTCGCCTGATCGACGACACCGATCTGGCCGGAGCGATTCCCTATCTGCCCAAGGGCTAGATCGCGTTCATAAGCCCTCTAGCCGGGCATAGCGCCCGGTGTTCTCGCGCGCAGCCCAAGCGCTGCGCAACGGGGCGGCGTCAAAGCCCGCCTCCAGCACCGACCACGCCCAGATGCGGTCGGTGCGAAAATGGCGGAAGTCGCCGCGCAACTCGCACCACGCCGCCAGCAACACGCAATCGATGTGATAGATCAGCGCCACGGGGCAGACGGTGCGCCGGGTCTCGCAGGCATCGCCGTCGCGATAGAGCAGGCTGAGCTTGCGCCCGTCGCGTACCGCCTCGCGCAGCATGCGCTTATCGATGCACTCGGGCGGGTCGTCCGAGTTGGCCCCCCAACGCGCGACATGAAGGGCGGTCTCGACGCTGCCCAGCGCCTCGATCTTGGCGAAGATGCGCTGGGCGGCGCGCTGGAGGCCACTGTCGCCCGTGCGGGCGAGCATGGCGAGGCCCACGGTCAGCGCCTCGATCTCCTCGGTGTCAAAGGCCAGCGGCGGCAAGTCGTAGCCCCGGCGCAGCACATAGCCGATACCGGCCGCGCCCTCGATGGGCGTGCCCATGGCCTGGAGCGCGGCCACATCGCGGTAGACGGTGCGCTCGGAGACCTCCAGCGCCTGGGCCAGGCTCTCGGCGGTGCGCGGGGCCGAGGCCGCGCGCAACAATTGGATCAGTTCGAACAGACGGGTGCCACGGCGCATGGGGTGCTCCTCCTGCGCGCCAGTATAGCCGATCACTCCTGCCAACACGGTGTCAGGAGGCTGGCGTTAGGGTGCAAAAAACCGAAAGGAGCGGCGATGAGCTATTACGATGAAGCGGTGGCGATGGCGCTTGGGCTCGGGGTCTGGCGGCGTGCGCCGCGCCCTGGTGCGCGCCCAGGGCCGATCACTCGCGCGCCAGAGCCCGGCGGCTGGCCGAGAGAAACTCACGCCGATACAGCATCGCCGCCGTCGCAAGGCTCGCCAGGATCAGCGCCAGAGGCCCGAGAAACCACGCCAGTGCGGCCAGCGTGAAATACACCGTGCGCAAACCGCGATTGAAGCTGCGCCCGGCGCTGTCTTGGAGGCGCGAGGCGCGCTCGACGGCCATCTCGTTCGCCGTTCCAGGGCCCGGCATCGCGCCCATGACGACCGCGACATAGCCAAACAGGCGGTGCGACCAGACGAACTTGAGAAAGGCGTTGACCAGCAACACCAAAACCACCAGCAGCTTGGCCTCCCAGATCGAGCGCGCCGCCGTGCTCGGATCGGCGCCGAGATCGCGCGCGAGCATCAGGACGCGCTCGGTCTGGCCAAGCAGCGCCGCCGTGCCGCCGATGGCGATCAGGCAGGTCGAGGCGAAAAACGCCGCCCCAGCGCGCAACGTGGTGAGCAGGGCTGCATCGAAGATCCGGTTTTCGCGCTCGGCAAAGGCCTGCATCCAGTCGCGGCGGTAGCGCTGCATCAAGACGGCGACGCTCGGACGGCGGGCCTGGCGGCGCTCGATCAGCGCGGTCATGGTGAGTGACACGCCAAAAAACACTGTGACCGCCACAAGATCGAGCCAGCCGAATAGAAACAACAACCGCTCGGCCAGGGCGAAGACCGTCTCCATGTCCTCAGCCCGGCGCGGGACCGGCGGGCAGTGCCGTGCCCTGGGGGGCGGCGTCCTCGCTCGCCTGTTGGACGATGCGAAAGGCGCGCGAGCCCTTCAAGTCGCGCCAGAACGCCATGTTGGCATAGCGGTCGAACAGATCGGGGGGCAGGATGGTCTCACGCGGGCGCGGGCGGACCTCGCGGTGGACGCGGTGCAGGCCATCGAGGCCCAGTTGGGCGTCGAAGGCGGGGGCGTCATACTCGACCGCCTCGAAATCATGCTCATACGGGGTTTCGCCAAGGAACTCGTAGAGGAGCGCGAACACCTCCTTGGGACGAGCGCTCAGCAGATCGTAATCGACGACCACCAACCGCTCGGCCTGCTCGCCATAACACGCCTCGCGCAGCGCATGCCAGCCATAGCCGACTAAGCGGTTGGCCCCAGCCAGCGCCTCGACGCGGGTGTAGACAGTGGAGCGCTCGCCGGCGCTGTTGAAAAGGCGGGTGTGCTCGAAGGCGTTGTTGCGGAACTGGCGCTCTAAGCTGTCCATCACCCAGGCGACGTTGCGCACACAGCAGATCACCTTGGCCTCGGGGAAAAGCCGCATGAGGGCCGGAAGCTGGGCGGTCCAGGCGCGGTTGGTGTCGAAGACGATACGCTCAGAGCGATCGGCATAGTAGCTGTCGAAGAGCCCGCGCAAGAGGCGCACGCGCTGGGCCTCATCGACCATGCTCGACATCTCGGTGCCGGCGGAGACCTGGGCGATGACGCCTTCGAAGAGCCCAGCGACGGGGCTCGACATGCCCGCATGAAAGGCCGGGTTCTGGCGCAGAATGGCTGCAGTCAGGGTCGAGCCGGAGCGCGGCAGGCCGGAGATGAAGTGAAAGGCGGGCATGGCTCAGGCATCCTCGGTGGGGGTCACGGGCTCGCCCTTGTTGTTGAGGCGCTTGGCGTGGCGCTCCTGGGCAAGCGCCATCTCCTCGGGCGGGAGCGCGCCGTCGAGGAGCGCCATGCTCTCGGCTTCGATGCGGGTCTCGATCTCAGTGAGAAACGCCTCAAAGCCGAGCCCCGGCTGGATCGGATCGAGAAAGCGCACCGCACCGCGGCGGTGGCTGCGCTTGTTCCACTCACGGCGCGGCCAGATCACGCCGAGCGAATTGGCCACCGGCACCACCACCGGGTCGAGCCGCGTATAAAGGTGGGCCGCCCCGCGGCGGTAGCGCTCGCGCGCGCCGGGGTACATGAGTTCGCCTTCGGGGTAGATCATCATCGGACGGTCCTGGCCGAAGACGCGCGCCGTGCCCTCGATCACCTGCTCGGTGCGCCCTTGGGGGCCGGCTTCGAGAGCCACTGTGACCACATCGAGCGCGCGCAGGATCGGCCCGAAAAACGGATAGCGGGTCAACTCGGCCATGGCGACGGCGGCAGCCTGGGGAAACTCGGCGGCGAGCACGACGATGTCGAGTTCGCTCTGGTGCTTGGAGACCAGCAGCACGGCGCCTTCCTGGGGCACCTTATGCTTGTCGAGCACCTCGATGTGTGAGCCGAGGATCAGCCGCACCGCGGCGATCACCGTGCGCCCCCAATGGCGGATGATGCGCTGCATCCGGGCCTGGGTAGAGAGCTTGGCGGCGAGATAGAGCGCAAGTGCGATAAAGAAGGTGTAGACGTAGAAAAACAGGTTGAAGGCCAGGTTGCGCATGGCGTTACTCTGGCCCATCGGCGGAGCTTTTGGCAAGAATGGCACGCGCGGCGGCGCTGTCGGCATCCATCTGGATAATGAGCGCCTCGACCCCGTCAAAGCGCGCTTCGTCGCGCAGGTGCGCCACCAGATCGACCGAGATCTCCGTGCCGTAGAGATCGCCCTTGAAATCGAACAGATGGACCTCGAAGTTGGGCGCGTTGACGCCGAACTGCGGGCGCACGCCGATATTGGCAACACCGTCATGGAGGCCCCGGTGGGGGCCGTCGTGCAGGCGCACGCGCGCGGCATAGACGCCGTGGCGGGGCTTGAGCTGTTCGCCAAAGGCCAGATTGGCCGTCGGATAGCCCAGATCGCGCCCGCGCTGATCGCCCTGGATCACCGGCCCCGAGACGGTATGCCAGCGCCCGAGCGCTAAGGCGGCGGCGTGCATGTCGCCCTCGGTTATGAGGCGGCGGATCGCGGTCGAGGAATAGTGGCCGTCGGGGCCAGGGTCCATCGCCGCTACCGTCACGCCAAAGCCGAGCGTTTTGCCAAGGCGCTCAAGCAGCCCCGGATCGCCCCGGCGCGCGCGCCCAAAACGGAAATCGGCGCCAACGACGACATGGACCAGACCGAGGCCCCGGTGGAGCACGTCCTCGGCAAAGGCCTCGGCGGACATGACCGATAGCGTCTCGTCAAAGGGAATCTCATGGATGCGCGCGAGGCCGAGCCGCGCCAGCACGCGCGCGCGCTCTTCAGGGCGGCAGAGGCGAAACGGCGGCGCCTCGGGCTGGAAATGGCGGCGGGGGTGGGGCTCGAAGCTGACCACCGCGGCGGGCGCCTCGGGGTGCGCCGCCTGGGCCGCACCGATCAGACGGCGATGGCCTTTGTGGAGGCCGTCGAAGTTGCCCAGGGCTGCACTCGCGCCCCTGTCGTGTGGTGCGAGGTCGTGGTAGCCGCGAACGACGCGCATCAGACGCCCCCAGGGGGCGTGCCCGGGCGTGCCCGCGTGCCCCTCTCAGTCGAACTTCTTGGAGGGCGCGAGCACCAGTGCCTCGCCCTTGAGCACCGCCTTTTCGCCCACGCAGCAGATGCAATCAAGGGTGACGCGGCGCCGGCCCAGATCGATCTCTTTAACTGTGACCGTGGCCGTCACCTCATCGCCCGGATAGACCGGGGCGAGGAACTTGAGCGACTGGCCAAGATAGACCGCGCCATGGCCTGGCAGTTGCTCACCGATCACCGCCGAGATCAGCGAGGCGGTCAGCATGCCATGGGCGATGCGCCCGCCAAAGATGGTCTCACGCGCGTAGTCGTCATCCAGGTGGACCGGGTTGCGATCGGTCGAGACATCGGCGAACAGGCGGATGTCGTAGTCCTCGATGCACTTGGTCAGGCTGCGCGACAGGCCGATTTCCATCTCTTCGATGCAGATCGTGCCACGGGGGGTGTTGTCGAGCATGGGTAGTCTCCTGGACTAGAGCACGGTGGCTGCAACGCCGAACCCGCCGACCGGAGCCGATGTTGCGCTGCGGTGGGCATAGCTGTCCTGGAGAGGGCACGCAAGAAAATTATCCCTGGGGTGGCAAAAAGTATTATTTATTAGCTCAACGCAATCGGCCAATGGTGAACTGCGGCGCCTGTCCCTGCGCCGCCAACCATCGCTCCAGCAAGGCCGGATCAGGGTGCTCGGGATCGCCACCAAGCTCAGCCGCGGCCAGACCGCCGCCCACGAACAGCACGTCGAGCCCGAAGGCCAAGGCCCCGGAGACGTCGGTGGCGATGCCGTCGCCGATGGCCAGGACGCGTGCCGGATCGGGCGTCTTGCCCATCAATTCGCGCAGCAAGGCAAGGCTCTGCTCATAGACCGGCGCGTGAGGCTTGCCGAACCAGATCACCTCGCCCCCGGCCCGGGCATAGGCCTCGGCCAAGGCACCAGCACACCAAAGCCGCTGCGTGCCGCGGTCGACCACCACGTCCGGGTTGGCGCAGAGCATGGGCAGGCTGCGTGCACGCCAGGACGTGATCGCCTCGGCATAGTCTTCGGGCGTCTCGCGCGAATCGTCGAAGAGCCCGGTGCAAAGCACTGCCTCCGCCTCATCAAGCGTGGCCGGCGCCAAACCGGCCTGGGCCAGCATGTGCAGATCGCGTTCGGGGCCGACGTAGTGGATGCGCTCGCCGTGCACCCGTGCCCTGAGCGCCCGCACACAAGCTTCGCCCGAG
>JBCDHK010000111.1:0-10147 GCA_038750185.1 Pseudomonadota bacterium | reverse complement strand
GCCAGCGGCAACACCCTGATCGGCTGCGCCATCGCCGCCACCGCCACCGCGGCCACCAAGGGGCGCGTGCGTCTTAATGGAGTGGTTGTAGCATGATGCATCCCAGTGACGATCAGATTGCGACCTTCGCTCAAATGGCAATGCCTATAGTCTCGGAAGCAAATGAACTTTCCGAGTTCATGGTGAGAGGGAAGCCCATGCCTTTCGCCAAGGCAATGAACCTGATGAGGGACCATGAGCCTCATGCAAGCAAATCATTGACATTTGACCTCATTTAAGTAATTTTATGGTCATATGACTCCAAATTTAGGTGCTCACCCATGCGCGATCCTCTCCCTCGCGGGCTTCTCTCAGAGTCTGACGCAGCCAAATGGTTGGGCATCTGCTCAACCACTCTGCGCACCCTTAGCATCCCAAGGCGAGCCCTAGGGCGGCGGCGCCTCTACGATGTCCGCGATCTCGAAGCAGCCCGGGACAACCTGCCTTACGAGAATGAAGGCACCGACCGTGCGGAGGCATCATGCGACGCGGCGTTCGGCTGAAATACATCAAGCGGCGCGCCAAGGAGGGCGGCGGCTTACACATCTACTATGGCCCACCGGACCGCAAATGGGTGCCGCTCCCTGATCTGCCTGAGAACGACCCGCGTTTTCTGGCCGCCTATGCCGAGGCGGCGGCGAACGCCCCCAAGCTGGGATCGACCAAAGCCCCGAAGAGAGGCACCGTCGCTGCCTTGGTGACGAGCTACAAAGCCAGCCAGCGCTTTAAGAACTTGAAGGCGAGCACCCGAGCGCAGCGATCTGGCATTCTCGACAAGATCGCTATCAAAGGCGCGGCGGCTGCGGTGGCTGGTCTCAAGGCGCATCACATCCGCAAAGATTTGGCGGGCATGCCACCGTTCGCCGCCGTGAATCGCCGCAAGGTTTGGCGCTACCTGCTGTCCCACGCGGTGCGCGAGGGCTGGACCGAGACCAACGTCGCGCTCCAAGTCGAGGCGGTCGAAGTGCCCAAAGGTGGGCACCGGCAGTGGACCTTGGCCGAGGTGGCGCAGTATCGCGCCCATCACCCCATCGGGACCGTGGATCGCCTGGCTTTTGAGCTGGCCTACTGGACTGGCGCGCGGCGCTCTGACTTGGTCCTACTTGGGCGCCAGATGGTCGATACATACGGCTGGTTGACTTACACCCAGACCAAGACCGGGCAAGAGGTCTTTATCCCTCTGACTGGCCCGCTGCCTCGCTGGATGGCAGTGCCCCTCAAGCAAGATCACAAGCATCTTCTTGATGCGCTCACTGCCGCACCTAACGACCTGACGTTTCTTGTGACCCAGCGCCGCGCCCCACACAGCGCCAAGGCGTTCGGCGCTTGGTTCAAGAAGCGCGTCAAAGCGGCAGGTCTGCCCGATGATTTGAGCTTGCACGGCCTGCGGAAAGCCCGCGCCGCTGTACTTGCCGAGCTTGGCTGGTCAACGCACCGCATCGGTGCCTGGACCGGCCATGAAAGCCTCTCCGAAGTGGAGCGATACACCAAGGCTGCGAACAAACGCCTAATGCTCAAAGGAGAGGAACAAGAACAGAATTGGGGAAATGAGAATGATCCCGTTTCCCATTCTTCCGAAAAACTCAAGGAGATCAAAGGCTAATGAAAGTTATGGTGAGCCGTGCAGGATTCGAACCTGCGACCCGCTGATTAAAAGTCAGCTGCTCTACCAACTGAGCTAACGGCCCACTCGTCGCATCCTAGGGTGCACCATGCGCCCACCAGATGCCAACGCGTCGCCAAGTAGGCCTAGAATACCGCGATGTCAACCGAAGACGTGACGCCATCCCGCCTGCTGGGGCTCTCAGGATACCTCATCGGGCGCTTTGGCGACGATCCGGCCCAGCGTGCGCCCGCCCAGCACGTGGACGTGGTAGTGAAATACCTCCTGTATGCCGTCTGCGCCCGCATTGGAGATCAAGCGAAACCCCGCGCCGCCCGCTGCCTCGGACACGCCCATCTCGCGCACCACTTGCGAGACGGCGCGCGCGAAATCGGCGATCTCCTCGGCACTTGCGTCCATACCAAAGTGATCGGCGTTGACATAAGGGCCCTTCGGGATCACCAGCACATGCACCGGCGCCTTGGGGTAGAGGTCGTGGAAGGCGAGGCTGTGCTCGGTCTCCAAGACGGTCTTATTGGGGATCTCGCCACGCAGGATCTTGGCGAACACGTTCTGATCGTCGTAGGCGTAGGTCATCGCTTCCCTCTCCCCAGAAACACGGCGCGACTATGGGGGGCGCATGAGACGCCGGCAAGCCCCCCACCAAGTCCCTCGCGAGGAAACTGCATCCCATGAGCCGCGCGCCGGTCCACTTCATCCTGCACGTGCCCAAATGCGCCGGCACCACCGTCGAGCGTCACTTTGCCAGCGCGCTGGGGGAGGGCTTTCTGATTGCGCCGCGCTGGGAGAGCGTCTGGCGCAACGTGCTCGGCAATCGCTACCCCTACACGCCCGCCGATCCGGCGCTGGCGGGAGTGCACGTGGTCTCCGGGCATTCGCTTAGCCGTTCGCTGGGGCGGGCCTTTGCTGGGCGGCGGGTGGAGGCCTCGGTGCTATTGCGCGATCCCATCGGCTATCACCTCTCGCTCTACAACTACCGCTGGGGCTGGCACCGCGCAGGCAAGGCGCCGCGCCCGCCCGAGTTTGCCCGCTGGTATGGTGTGCAGCGGCGCAATCCCATCGCGCGGTTTTTGCTCAGCCGCTATTTCGAGCAGGGCGTGCCCGCGCTCTACCGGCTGTCCTCGGCGGGGCGGCTGGCGTATCTGGAGGCGCGGCTGGCGGGGTTTTTGTTTGTGGGCGGACACGACCGCGCCGCCGAGATGATCGGCGGGATCAGCCGGCGCTTGGGCGTTGGCGAGACCGTCGAGAGCCGCAATGTCACGGCGGTCAAGGTGGTGACGGCGGAGGGGCTCGGGGCCGACTGGCAGGCGCGCATTCTGGCGGACAACGCCCTTGATGCCGTGTTGCACGCGCGCTGGAGAGACCGGGGTTGGCGTGGGGAGGTCGATCAGGACGGGGGGGCGCCTCTGCCGGCTTTGCCTCACTACGATCACGCCCGGCTGCTTTGGGCCGATACGGCCTCGGCGGTAGCTAAGAAATTGGTTGGCTAATCTTTCGCCAGTGTGCTGCCTGGGTGGTCCGGGCAAGCGCCGCCCGCCCGGATCCTCATTCAAGGCACGTGCCTTACAGTGTTGCGCGTGAACGTTGGGTCACACGCAACACTGTAGACTGCTGCTTTACCACGATTTCTGGGTCGGTGTTTCCACCTCCCTTGAAATCGCCTCAGGCCGCCAGATCGAAGCGATCGGCGTCCATCACCTTGGTCCAGGCCGCCACGAAGTCGCGCACGAACTTCGCGGTGTTGTCGGCTTGGGCATAGACCTCGGCATAAGCGCGCAGGATCGAGTTGGAGCCGAACACCAGATCGGCACCGGTGGCAGTGTACTTGAGCGCACCGCTCTTGCGCTCACGTAGCTCATAGGTGGTCTCGTAGGGCCCGTCGGCCTGGGGGATCGGCACCCAGACATAGTCCATATCGGTAATGGTCTCGAAGAAGTCCGGGGTGAGCTGGCCGACGCGCTCGGTGAAGACGCCGTGCTGGGCGCCGGCGTGATTGATGCCGAGCACGCGCAAGCCGCCCACCAACACCGTCATCTCGGGGCCGGTGAGGCCGAGCAATTGGGCACGGTCGAGCAGCATCTCCTCGGGGCCGACCGAGTAGCGGTCCTGTTGCCAGTTGCGGAAACCATCCGCCAAGGGCTCCAGCACCGAGAAGCTGTCGGCGTCGGTCTGGGCCTCAGTCGCATCGCCGCGCCCTGGGGTGAAGGGGACGGCCACGTCATGGCCCGCAGCCGCGATGGCACGCTCCAGCCCGAGATTGCCGGCCAGCACGATGACATCGGCCACCGAAGCGCCGGTCTCGGCGGCGATGGGCTCCAGGACGCCGAGCACACGGGCCAGGCGTTCGGGCTCGTTGCCCTCCCAGTGCTTCTGGGGTGCCAAGCGGATACGCGCGCCGTTGGCGCCGCCACGCTTGTCAGAGCCGCGGAAGGTGCGCGCGCTGTCCCAGGCGGTGGCGATCATCTCAGCCGCAGTCAGATCGCTGGCCGCGATCTTGGCCTTGACCGCCTCCACATCGTAGCCCGTGGGGCCAGCCGGGATCGGATCCTGCCAGATCAGCTCTTCTTCGGGCACGAAGGGGCCGACGTAGTTGGCCTTGGGGCCCATGTCGCGGTGGGTGAGCTTGAACCAGGCGCGGGCGAAAGTGTCGGCCATATAGGCCGGATCGGCGTGGAAGCGCTCGCAGATCTCGCGGTAGATCGGATCGACCTTCATCGCCATGTCGGCGTCGGTCATGATCGGGTTGTGCTTGAGCGCGGGATCGTGGGCGTCGGGGACTTTATCCTCCTCGCGGATGTCGATGGGCTCCCACTGCCAGGCGCCGGCGGGGGATTTTCTCAATTCCCACTCGTAGCCCAGAAGCAGCTCCAGATAGCCGTTGTCCCACTGGGTGGGGTTTTTAGTCCACGCGCCCTCGATGCCCGAGGTAAAGGCGGTGTTGGCTTTGCCGTCGAAGTCGGGGTTCACCCAGCCAAAGCCGCCGTGCTCCATGCCAGCACCTGCCGGCTCGCGCCCGATCTTGGCCTGATCGCCGCGCCCGTGGGCCTTGCCGACGGTGTGCCCGCCGACGGTCAGCGCCGCGGTCTCCTCGTCGTTCATGGCCATGCGCGCAAAGGTCGTGCGCACGTATTTGGCGGTCTCTGCCGGGTCGGGGTTGCCGTTGACGCCCTCGGGGTTCACGTAGATCAGCCCCATGTGCGAGGCCGCGAGCGGATTGCTCATGGTGTCGGCGTCGTCGATCTCCAGCACGCGGCTCTCGGTCGGCGCCAGGATCTCGCTCTCAGGGCCCCAGTTGATGTCGATCTCAGGCCCCCAGATGTCCTCGCGCCCAAAGCCGAAGCCGAAGGTCTTGAGCCCCATGGACTGGTAGGCCACGGTGCCGGCCAGCGCCAGAAGATCGGCCCAGGAGAGCCCATTGCCGTGTTTCTTCTTGATCGGCCAGAGCAGACGGCGCGCTTTGTCGAGGCTGGCGTTATCGGGCCAGGAGTTGAGCGGCTCGAAGCGGATGTTGCCGGTGCCCGCACCGCCGCGCCCGTCGCCCAGGCGATAGGTGCCCGCCGCATGCCAGGACAGACGGATCATCAGGCCGCCATAGTGGCCCCAGTCAGCCGGCCACCACTCCTGGCTGTCGGTCATGAGCGCGGTGACATCGTCCCAGACCGCCTGATGGTCCAGCGCCTCGACCGCCTTGCGATGGTCATAGTCCAGGTCCATCGGGTTGGAGCGCGCGCCGTGTTGGCGCAGGATGTCGAGGTTTAGCGCACCGGGCCACCATTTGGTGACATGGTTGCCCATGCCCGTGTTGCCGCCGTGCATGACTGGGCAGACACCGGCCCGGTTGACGTCGCTTCCGTCCATTTCTTTCTCCGCTGCGTTGGTGAGGGCTCGTTAGGAAGGCCTATCCCTACGGTGGCGCTAGCTTACGACAGGGGATATGATAAGCTCCAATTAAATTTGCAAAAGTTTGCCATAAGGTGGGCAAATGATTGGGCTGACCCTCAAACACCTGCGCTACTTCGAGGCGCTGGCGCGCTTTGGCCATTTCGGGCGTGCGGCGGAGGCCTGTGCCATCTCCCAGCCCGCCCTTTCGCTGCAAATCAAGGAGTTGGAGGGTTTGCTCGGCGCCTTACTCGTCGAGCGTTCTGCGCGCCGGGTGCGCCTGACCGCCCTTGGCGAGGATTTCCTGGCCCGCGCGCGGCGCATCCTGCGCGAGGTCGACGAGTTGGAGGATCTGGTGCGCGCCTCCCAGGGCCCGCTCTCGGGGCGGTTGCGCCTTGGCATCATCCCCACGGTGGCGCCCTATCTGCTGCCCGCGCTGATCACCGCCTTGGCCAAGCCTTACCCGGGGCTCGAAGTCCAGCCGCGCGAGGCGATCACCAAGCTGTTGATTGCCGATCTTTTAGCCGCGCGCCTCGATCTGGCGCTAGTGGCGCTGCCGATCTCCGAGCCCGCCCTGGCCGAGCGCAGGCTCTTCTCCGAGGAGTTCGTCCTGGTGCGCCCGCCCTGGGCAGCCGAGCAGCCCGTGCCAAGCCCCGCCCACCTCCAGGCCATGCAGTTGCTGCTTTTGGCCGAGGGCCATTGCTTTCGCGACCAGGCGCTGTCGTTTTGCCGCTTAGAGAGCACCGAGCCGCGCCAGGTGATGGAGGGCAGTTCGCTCTCGACGCTGGTGCAGATGGTGAGCGCGGGGATTGGCGTCACGCTGATCCCGGAGATGGCGCTGCCTTTAGAGACGCGCTCAGCCGATGTCTCGATGGCGCGCTTTGCAGCACCTGCCCCCTCGCGCACCATCGGTATGGTGTGGCGCAAGACCAATCCATTGGCCGAGCAGCTGATCCAGTTTGGCAATGTGGTGCGCTCAGTGGGGCAGGCGGCGCTTGCGCTTGCCCGCTGATCGCAGAGCGCGTGGCGCGTTTGTGGATCCTGTGGGCCTCTGGCTCTCCTCCTGGCTCTCACCACAACGCCATCCGCCTTGGCATGGCAGCCAGGCTTTCCTACCTGTCTAGAGCGCGCTTCCAAACCACGGGACACCAACCCCATGCCCCGCCGTCGCCCCACCGCCCTCTGGGCCCGTCTTTGTCTGATCGGCGCGCTGCTTGGTGCAGCCCCGGCTGAGAGTGCTAATTTCTGGGAGCGGTATTTCGGCGAGACCCCGCCACCCGAGGCGCTCCAGGACGAACTGCAAGCCTTTGACGAAAGCCGGCGCAGCCTGCGCGACACCGTCTCCGAGGCCGTGCGCACGCTCTCGGAGATCGGCGAGTACGACATCGAGGACGCCGAGCGCGAAGCCGAGGGCATCCGCCGCAATATCGAGGGCGTGCTCGACAGTATCGGCGACGGCGGCTCCCTCGATAGCGCCGCCGACAGCGCCTACGCCTGGATGCGCGCCCAGAAGAGCCGCGTGTTGCGCCGGCGCGATCTGAGCGATGCGCAAAAGACCCTCCTGGTTGGCGAGTGGAACCGCAATCTGGCCGAGATCGAGCAGGTGCTCGAAGAGCTTGCTGCGGTCAGGGCGCGCTTGGCGGTGCAATTGCGCATTGTCAGCGGTCATGAAGGATTTCTGGAGGAACTCCTGGTTCTTGGCAAAGCGCGCATCGCCACCGACACGCTACGGGATGTCGTGACAGAGTTTCGCAAGATCGCCGAGTATTTCGAGCAGCTTGGTATCGAGTATTCGGCGCCGTCCAACTGATGCTGCCGCTCTTGGGCGGTTGATTAAGAATTTGATAAAGAGATTGAGGAATGCTGTGCTGCCCGGGTAAAAGCTGCCGTTATCGTTTTAATTTTATACCGCTATTGTGCTTTCATTTGGCGCCGCACTAAATCTCCGGTTGAAAACTCTCTGCCAGACCACAAATTACACACCATGGACAAAAAAGTAGCACTTGCCGCCCTGGCCGCTCTGGCTCAGGAAACGCGCCTCGACGTGTTTCGTCTGCTGGTGCACGCTGGCCGTAAGGGTATGCCCTCCGGCGAGATCGGCACCCGCCTCGACGTGCGCCAAAACACCATGTCGGCCAACCTCTCAGTGCTGCTCGCCGCCGGGCTCGTGCGCCGGGAGCGCCAGGGCCGCAGTGTGCGCTACTTCGCCAATATCGACGGCATCGGCGCCCTGTTGGTGTTTCTCAGCCGTGAATGCTGCCAAGGCCGCGTCACGCTGTCCGGCCCGGGCGTCGAGGCATTTCTCGATGCCGCCAGCGCCGATCTCACCGCCAAACCCGAACCGGTGTCCTGAAGCTGCCGCCACCAAGCCCGCTCCAGCCGCCACCGCTCATTCGCTTTGCCAGCAGAGCAGGTTCGCTCAGGATGGCCCCTCCACGATAGCCCACTCCGACCAACTGGAATGCAGGGACGGCAGCCATGGCAGTCGAGCGCCTCGATCATGTCCACATCGAAGTGGCAGACCGCGACCAGGCCGCGGACTGGTACGAACGGGTTCTGGGCCTGCGCCGCGACCCCAGCCTCGCCGTTTGGGCCGAGCATCCCACCGGGCCGCTCCTGCTGTCGACAGAGGCTGGCATGCCCGTACTGTCGCTATTTGCGCGCCAATGCCGCGCTCCCTCGCGCGACACCACCATCGCCTTTCGCCTGTCCGGGGCGGCTTTTCTGGGCTTTCTCGACCAATTGCCCACGCTTGGCCTCTCCCACGCCAAAGGCCATGCCCTCGCGCGCGGTGATGTCGTGGATCACGCGCTGTCTTGGTCGCTCTATTTCGTCGATCCCGACGGCAACCGCCTCGAAGTGACGACCTACGACCACGAGGCGGTGGCAAGAGCGCTTTGAGGGGGCTTGCTCAGGCGGCTGCCGTGGCCTCGATCTCAAACAACAAGCCCGGCAGCGCAAGCCGGCTCACCCCGAGCAAGGTCATGGGGGGCGCGCAGCCGATCGGGCCAAAGCGCTGCCCGAGCAGATCGAAGTGCTTGAGCGCCTCGTCCACATCGGTGGTATAGACCCCGAGCCGCACGATGTTGGCCAAGCCCATATCGGCAGCCCTTAGCACCGCGTCGAGGTTGTCGAGCGCCAGCGCGATCTGGGCGCGCATATCGCTTGGGTGTTGCGGGGTGCCGGTGCCATCGACGGCGGTCTGGCCGGCACAGATCAACTGGCGCGACTGGCCGGTGACGATTTCCGCTTGGTTGTAGCCAAGTTTCAGCGACCAATCCCAGGGGTTTACGGCGGTGCGTTGCATCGGTGAAGTCTCCTTGCCGGTGTTGGTGGAAACCTCGTAGAGTGTAATAGTGCCAGAATGTGGCACCATAGAGCGATTTCAAAGGAGGTGGAAACACCGACTGGTTCGGAAATCGCGGCAGAACAGTCGCGCGATTTCAAAGGAGGTGGAAACACCGACTGACTCGGAAATTGCGGCAGAACAGTCGCGCGATTTCAAAGGAGGTGGAAACACCGACTGACTCGGAAATTGCGGCAGAACAGTGGCGCGATTTCAAAGGAAGTGGAAACACCGACTGACTCGGAAATTGCGGCAGAACAGTGGCGCGATTTCAAAGGAGGTGGAAACACCGACTGACTCGGAAATTGCGACAAAACGATAACCTACGGCATTTTGCGCGAACCAGCGTTTGCGCAAAATGCTGTAATTTGCCGGGTACCCCATGAATATCCGCCTTCGCCATGACGCCATCGTGCGCAGTCTGCGCCGCAACGGCACCACCACCGTGGACGCACTGGCGCTGGAGGTCGGTGCCTCGCGGCGCACGGTGTTGCGCGATATCGGTGCGCTGCGCGAACAGGGCTTTGTGATCCACTCCGAGCCCGGGCGCGGGGGTGGGCTGCAACTCGATCCGCACTCTGTGCAGACCACGGCGCGGCTGTCGGTGCAGGAGGTGTTTGCGCTGCTTATCAGCGTGGCGGCCATGCGCGCGAGCGCCCAGTTGCCGTTTTCCGATCTGGCGGATGCGGGGCTGGCCAAGATCGAGCGCGCGCTGCCGCCCGACAAGGTGCGCGCGCTGCGGCGCTTTCTTGAGTGTTTGCATGTGGGCAAACTCTCGCCCAGCCAAGATATCTCGGACAGGGGCGCGATGGACCCCGATCTGCTGGCGTGTTTTGAGGGGGCGTTTTTGCGGCGATGGCTGTTGCGCTTTGACTACTGCGACGCCAAGGGGCGTCAGAGCCACCGCACGGTGGAGCCCCAGGCGATGCTGATCCTGCCGCCGCTTTGGTATCTGGTGGCGTGGGATCCGGACCGGGAGGGCTTTCGCCATTTTCGCATGGATCGGATCGCCAAGCCGGCGGTGATCGAGGGCGCGGTGTTTCGTGCCCGCCATGTACCTTTCGAGGACGACGTGTGCCCTTACACCGATCTACAGAACGCCGTGTGATACCAACGTGCAGTGCCCCCAGCGCCAGCGCCCTCAGAGCATCGATATCAGCTCTTTGGCTCGGGCCGCTCCACCGGGCCGCCGGATTTTTCCCAGGCGCTAAAGCCCTCCCGCAGATGCGCCGCCTCAAAGCCCATCTCCTGTAGCATCG
>JBCDHK010000110.1:0-10159 GCA_038750185.1 Pseudomonadota bacterium | reverse complement strand
GGCCTTCCTGACAAACCCCTGGAAACTCTGGGCTTCTGGCAGCCTTCCACACCAGCGGGCAGTCCTCAGACTGGCCTTTACCAAGCCACTGCCCTACTGCAAAAACGACGGCTATCGAACCGCAGATTTATCGTTGCCGTTCAAGCTCTTAGAGGGCCTGAAAACACAGAATTTAAGGATGGTGGGCGGTGAGAGGCTCGAACTCCCGACATCCTCGGTGTAAACGAGGCGCTCTACCAACTGAGCTAACCGCCCGCCCGACGCAAAATCGCAGGGGCGGGCGCTAGGGTCAAGAGTGGGCTCCCAATGCGGGAGCATCTATTAGTGAGCGAGCGAGGCTTCGCTGCCGGCCTCGCCCTCTGCCGCTGGGGGCAGGGGAGCGTTCTCGTCCCATTCGATAGGCGTTGGCTTGGCCGTCAGTGCCACATCGAGCACCTCGGAGACGGTCTCGACGGGCACGATCTCCAGGCCGTCCTTGACCACGTCGGGGATCTCGCGGAGGTCCTTGACGTTTTCCTTGGGGATCAGGACGGTCTTTATGCCGCCACGCAAAGCCGCGAGCAGCTTTTCCTTGAGCCCGCCGATGGGCAGTACGTTGCCACGCAGCGTCACTTCGCCGGTCATCGCCACATCGCGGCGCACGGGGATCTGGGTCAGAACCGAGACGATGGAGGTCACCATGGCGATACCCGCCGAGGGGCCGTCCTTGGGCGTGGCACCCTCGGGGACGTGGACGTGGATGTCGAGACGCTCGAACTTGGGCGGCTCGACACCGAACTCGGGGCTCTTGGCGCGCACGTAAGACGCCGCCGCATCGATCGACTCCTTCATCACGTCGCCGAGCGTGCCCGTGGTCTTCATCCGGCCCTTGCCCGGCAGGCGCAACGCCTCGATATGGAGCAGATCGCCGCCGACCGACGTGTAGGCGAGCCCGGTGGTGGTGCCGATCTGGTCTTCCTCCTCGGCCAGCCCGTGCTTGTGGCGGGGCACACCGAGGTAGTCCTCCAGCACGTCGGGCACGATCTCGACCGATTTGAACTCGTTCTTGACAATGCGCGTCAGTGCCTTGCGGGCGAGCTTGGCTAGTTCGCGCTCCAGGTTGCGCACGCCCGCCTCGCGAGTGTAGCGGCGGATTACCTCCAGGAGCTCCTCGTCGGTGATGGCGAACTCGCGCTGCTTCAGCCCGTGCTCGCGGAGCTGCTTGGGCAGAAGGTGGGCCTTGGCGATCTCGGCCTTCTCCTGCTCGGTGTAGCCCGCCAACGGGATGATCTCCATGCGGTCCAGCAGCGGCTGGGGCATGTTGTAGGTATTGGCGGTGGTGACAAAGAGCACGTTGGAGAGGTCGTACTCCACCTCCAGGTAGTGATCGGTGAAGGAGGCGTTTTGCTCGGGATCGAGCACCTCCAGCATGGCCGAGGCCGGATCGCCGCGAAAATCCTGGCCCATCTTGTCGATTTCGTCGAGTAGGATGAGGGGATTGGCGGTCTTGGCCTTCTTCATCGACTGCACGATTTTGCCCGGCATCGAGCCGATGTAGGTGCGCCGGTGGCCACGGATCTCGGCCTCATCGCGCACGCCGCCGAGCGAGATGCGGATGAACTCGCGCCCGGTGGACTTGGCGATGGATTTGCCGAGCGAGGTCTTGCCGACACCGGGGGGGCCGACAAGGCAGAGGATCGGCCCGCGCAGGCGCGAGGAGCGCTTTTGCACGGCCAGGAACTCGATGATGCGCTCTTTGACCTTCTCAAGGCCGTAGTGGTCCTCATCCAGGACGCGTTGGGCGCGGCCCAGGTCCTTTTTAACGCGCGATTTGGTGCTCCAGGGGATGGAGAGCAGCCAGTCGAGGTAGTTGCGCACCACGGTGGCCTCGGCCGACATGGGCGACATTTGCTTGAGCTTTTTCAGCTCACCGCGCGCCTTTTCTTCGGCCTCCTTGGACATCTTAGCGGCTTCGATGCGCTCTTCGTATTCGGAAAGCTCATCGCGTCCGTCGTCGTCACCCTCGCTGAGCTCGCGCTGGATCGCCTTCATCTGCTCGTTGAGGTAATATTCGCGCTGGGTCTTCTCCATCTGGTTCTTGACCCGGCTCTTGATCTTCTTCTCGACCTGGAGCACCGAGATCTCGCCCTGGATGAGGCCCATGATGGCTTCCAGGCGGGTGGCGACGTTGGGCTCTTCGAGGAGCTTCTGGCGCTCGGAGAGTTTCACGGCCAAATGGCCCGAGATCGAGTCGGCCAGTTCGCCCACCTCTTCGATCTCACCGATCTTGGCGATGGCCTCTTCGGGGATGTTTTTGTTGAGCTTGACGTAACGCTCGAAATGTTCGCGCAGCGAGCGGGTTAGTGCCTTGACGGTGCCCTCTTCCACCGGCACTTCGGCTACTTCGACGGCCTCGGCTTCGAAAAAGCGCTCGTTATCGATAAAGCGGGTGATCTTGGCGCGCGCACGGCCCTCGACCAGCACTTTGACAGTGCCGTCGGGCAGCTTGAGTAGTTGCAGCACATTGGCCAGCGCGCCGATGCGGTAGATGTCGTCGGTCTCGGGCTCGTCCTTGGCGGCGTCGTGCTGGGAGGCGAGCAGGATCTGGCGATCCTCTTTCATCACCTGTTCGAGCGCGCGCACCGATTTGGCACGCCCGACAAAGAGCGGCACCACCATGTGCGGAAACACGACGATATCGCGCAGGGGCAGGACCGGGTATGTTTGAGCTTGATCAGCGGGCATGTCGGCCTCTTGGGTCAAAGGCAGCACGGGTGTGTGCCGGCGCGCAAAGGGTGCGCCGTGTACGAAGTGGTGGCCCGACAGGGCGGGAACTTCGATGGAAAGGCGCCCGCCTGGGAAAGGCGGACGCAAACCGTGGCGCTACCAATCAGGATGCGGAGGCACCAGCCCCCGCCTGTTCGGAGTAGATATAGAGCGGCTTGCCCTCGCCACCAATGACCTCCTCGTTCACGACAACCTGACGCACGCCTTCGAGGCTGGGCAGTTCGAACATGGTGTCGAGCAGGATGTCTTCGAGGATCGAGCGCAGGCCGCGCGCGCCGGTCTTGCGCTCGATGGCCTTTTTGGCGATGGCGCGCAGGGCGTCGGCGGTGAACTCCAGCTCCACACTCTCCATCTCGAACAGGCGCTGATACTGCTTGACCAGCGCGTTCTTGGGCTCGGTTAGGATGGTGACGAGCGCTTCCTCGTCGAGATCGCGCAGGGTGGCGACCACGGGCAGGCGGCCGACGAACTCCGGGATCAGGCCGAATTGGAGCAGGTCTTCGGGCTCCAGCTGGGTGAGCAACTCACCGATGCGCTGGTCCTCCTGGTCGCGCACATCGGCGCCAAAGCCGATGGCCGAACCCTTGCCGCGCCGGGCGATGATTTTGTCCAGCCCCGCAAAGGCACCGCCGCAGATGAACAGGATGTTTGTGGTGTCGACCTGGAGAAATTCTTGCTGCGGATGCTTGCGCCCGCCCTGGGGCGGCACCGAGGCGACCGTGCCCTCCATCACTTTGAGGAGTGCCTGCTGCACGCCTTCGCCCGAGACATCGCGGGTGATCGAAGGGTTGTCGGACTTGCGGCTGATCTTGTCGACTTCGTCGATATAGACGATGCCGCGCTGGGCGCGCTCGACGTTGTAGTCCGCCGCCTGGAGCAGCTTGAGGATGATGTTCTCCACATCCTCGCCCACGTAGCCCGCTTCGGTCAGCGTAGTAGCGTCGGCCATGGTGAAGGGCACGTCGAGGATGCGTGCCAAGGTCTGGGCCAGCAACGTTTTGCCGCACCCGGTTGGGCCGATCAGCATGATGTTGGACTTGCTGAGTTCGACGTCGGTGGACTTGCCGGCGTGGTTGAGGCGTTTGTAGTGATTGTGGACGGCGACCGAGAGCACGCGCTTGGCCATGTCCTGGCCAATGACGTAGTCGTCGAGAATACCGCAGATGTCGCGCGGAGTGGGCACGCCGTCCGAGGATTTGACCAAGTTGTTCTTGGTCTCCTCACGGATGATATCCATGCACAACTCGACACATTCATCGCAGATAAACACTGTCGGCCCCGCGATCAGCTTGCGCACCTCGTGCTGGCTCTTGCCGCAGAACGAGCAATAGAGCGTGCTTTTGCTGTCAGAACCGCTGTTCTTGGTCATTCCATTCTCCGGGCGGGCCTATCCCACCGTTGCTAGCCTCCGGGTTGTGAATAATCGGTAATCCCGAATCCCACACCTTATTGACGCTAACGCCCAGAGCGAGCGCTGTCACCCGCCGATGGCGTTGGCGGGGGTGCGGGCTGGCTCAGAAATCGCTCGCCCAGCACGCCCCGAAATAGCGTATCTACCGCGCTCAGGCGTCCTCGGCGACGGTGCGCTTGCTCACGATTTCGTCGATGATGCCCCACGCCTTGGCATCCTCGGGCGTCATGAAGTTGTCGCGCTCCAGCCCGTGCTCCACCGTGTCGTAGTCCTGGCCGGTGTGGTGGACGTAGATCTCGTTGAGGCGCTTTTTCAGCTCCAGGATCTCCTTGGCATGGATGGCGATGTCGGTCGCCTGGCCCTGGAAGCCGCCCGAGGGCTGGTGGACCATGACGCGCGAGTTGGGCAGCGAAAAGCGCATGTCTTTGTCGCCAGCCGCCAACAACAGCGAGCCCATGGAGGCCGCCTGGCCCACGCAAAGCGTCGAGACCTTGGGGCGGATGTACTGCATAGTGTCGTAGATCGAGAGCCCCGAAGACACCACGCCGCCGGGGCTGTTGATGTACATGGCGATCTCTTTCTTGGGGTTGTCGGCCTCAAGAAACAGCAACTGCGCCACCATCAACGTCGCCATGCCGTCATGCACCGGTCCCGAGACGAAGATGATGCGCTCCTTCAGAAGGCGCGAGTAGATGTCATACGAGCGCTCGCCGCGCGAGGTCTGTTCGACCACGATGGGCACGAGGGTGTTCATGTAGGTGTCGATCGGGTCTCTCATGGGGTCCGCCTGTGGGTGTGCGCGTCGCGCTTTGCAAAAATCACTGCGTTCCTTGGGCAAAGCGGCCCCGGAACGACGCTTGATCTCAGGAATAATCACTGCCCCGCGCCCCCGCAAGCGCCAGCCCGAAAATCGCGCCATCAGGCCCTCCTGTCAGACAGAGCAGGCAAGCGCGCTGTCGAGGGGCCTTGACGCTGGGCGCGGTGGCTCGCATGGCTGGTGCCAAGACGCTGCGCCCAGCCGGCGGCGTGTGAAGGCGCCGGGCCGCCCGGACCGAGATGCAACCGGGATGCAGCCCAAGCAAGGGGACGAGACTGGTATGGCCGACGATCGCGAGGACGGATCCGCAGACGGACCCAGAGCCTGGAACGACTTGGGCGACAACTTCGCCCGCCGCGACACCGAAAAGCGCAGCCGCGGCCGTGGCTCAGGCCGTGGCAAGAAGAGACTATCCAAAGACGGGCGCAAACGCGTCTGGCGGCGGCGGGCGCAACTCATCGGCGGCGTGCTGGTGCTGGGGCTCTCGGTGGTGACTGGCTTGGTGCTGAGCGGCTACGATTTCACCGCCGTCAATCGCGCCACCGGCCTCGACATCGGTGCAAGCCCCGACGCCGAGCCGCCAGCCGTCATCAGCCGCACCGACGACCGCAAGGACGTCTTCGTCACCCTGGTCTACCCCGAACCCGGCAACCCCAGCTTCGATGCCGAGACCGAAGACTTCGTGCGGGGGGTGATCGAGGACACCAACACGGTCTGGACCGCGCTGTTCGAGGAAGTGGGCCGGTCCTATCCACTGCCCAAAGTCGAGTTCTTCTCCGGCTTTCGCCGCGCTGCCTGCAACAGCGCCAACACCGCCTCCGGGCCATTCTACTGCCCGGCAAACGAGACCGTCTACATCGACCGCGCCTTCTTTGGCTTGATGGGCGCGCGCGATGCCGAGTTGGCGCGCTTTGCCCAGGCGTATGTGGTGGCGCATTCGGTGGCCCATCACGTCCAGATCCAGCTCGGCATTCTGGAGCGCGTGCGCGATCTGCGCGGCACCATCACCCGCATCGAGGCGCGCTCGCTCAATGACCGTCTCGAACTCCAGGCTGATTGTCTGGCTGGGCTTTGGGTGGGTAAGACGGCGCTCGATCTGCCTGCTCCTGGCGCTGAGGGCGTGCGTGCGGCTTTGGCGGCAGCCGAGCGTGTTGGCAACGGCGTGCTGACCATCAATGCCGAGCGGGCGGTGGTGCCCGAGAGCTTTGACTACTCCGATCTCGACACCAAGCAGCGGCTGTTTCTAGCGGGGCGCGACAGCGGCAACCCGGCGGCGTGCGAGACGTTCTTCTCCGCACGGCTTTGAGAGGGCGTCCTTGGGCGGGCGTTGGGCGTCCTGGCTCGGCTCGAACAACCCTAGGTAGAAATGCAGTTGACATCTCTCCCTTAAGTTAACTACAAAAATGATGCTTGCTCCGTGAATACGACCGGTTACGCTTCAGGGTGTAACCGGTTTTCCCGTCAGAGCGAGTGCTCCTTACCGCACCACTGGCCCCTGCTGATCACGCCGCCAGGCGGGCGTTCCATCTAGCTCAGCCCACAGCGACGCGGTCACGCCGACGCTCAGCGATCCGAGGTTTGCCAGCGCGGGTTGATCCAGGGCGCGCGGTTGTCGGCGGCGAGGCGGCGGCCTAGGATGTGGTCGGCGGCCTTCTCGCCGACCAGGATCGAGGGGCCGTTCAGATTGCCATTGGTGATGCGCGGAAAGATCGAGCTGTCGGCGACGCGCAGTCCCTCGACCCCGATCACGCGGCACTCGGGATCGACCACCGCGGTGGGATCGTCGGGCGCGCCCATGCGGCAGGTACCGCAGGGGTGGTAGGCGCTCTCGGCGTGCTCGCGGATGCAGTCGTCGAGCGCCTCGTCGGACTGGGCAGCCTCGCCCGGCTGGATCTCGTGGCCACGGAAGGGCTCGAAAGCGGGTTGGGCGAAGATCTCGCGGGTCAGGCGGATGCAGTGGCGGAAATCGGCCCAGTCCTCCTCATGGCTCATGTAATTGAAGCGGATCGAGGGCGCGGCCTCCGGATCGGCCCCTCTGAGGCGGATCTCGCCCCGCGAGCGCGAGCGCATCGGCCCGACATGCGCCTGAAAGCCATGGCCCTCGGCAGCGGCCTGGCCATCGTAGCGCACGGCGAAGGGCAGGAAGTGGAACTGGATGTCCGGATACTCGACCCCGGGCTTGGAGCGCAGGAAGGCCGCACTCTCGAATTGGTTGGACGCGCCAAGGCCGCTCTTGAAGAACAGCCACTGCGCGCCGAGCATGGCTTTCGAGAACAGGTTCCAGTGTTTGTAGAGCGTGATCGGCTGGGTGCAGGCCTGCTGGACGTAGAGCTCCAGGTGGTCTTGCAGATTGGCGCCGACACCGGGGCGGTCTGCGGCGACCGCGATACTATGCTCGGCGAGGTGCTCGGCGGGGCCTACGCCGGAGAGCATGAGCAGCTTGGGCGAGTTGATCGCCGAGGCGGAGAGGATGACTTCGGCGCGGGCGTGGATGGTCTCGGTCCGCCCGCCGCGCTTGACTTCGACGCCCTTGGCGCGGCCCTCGTCAATGGTCACGCGCAGCGCTAAGGCGCGCACCAGGGTACAATTGTCACGCTTGAGGGCAGGGCGGAGGTAGGCGTTGGCCGTCGACCAGCGCTGGCCACCGCGCACCGTTGCCTCCATGGGGCCGAAGCCTTCCTGTTTTTCGCCGTTGTAGTCGCCCGTGGTTTCAAAACCGGCCTCGCGTCCGGCCTCGACAAAGGCGTGAAACAGGGGATTGGCACGCGGGCCGCGGCTCACGGTCAAAGGCCCGCCTTGTCCGCGCCAGGCCGGATCGCCGCCGTGGCCGCCGTCCTGCCAGTCCTCCATGCGCAAGAAATACGGCAGCACGTTGGCATAGGACCAGCCGTGGGCGCCCTGTTCGGCCCAGTGGTCGTAGTCGCGCGCGTGGCCGCGGACATAGACCATACCGTTGATTGAGGACGAGCCACCGATCACCTTGCCGCGCGGACAGGCCAGGCGGCGCCCGCCGAGGTGGGGCTCGGGCTCGCTCTGGTAGCCCCAGTCGTAGCGCGCCATGTTCATCGGATAGGACAGGGCGGCGGGCATCTGGATAAACGGCCCCCAGTCGGTGCCGCCGTGCTCGATCACGATCACCGAGTGCCCGGCTTCGCTGAGACGATAGGCGATGGCCGCACCGGCCGAACCCGATCCGACGATGACGTAGTCCGCTGACAGGCTCATGCGCGCAAGCTCTCATAGGAAACCATGACGTGTTCGGCATAGGCGGGGCGCTCTTGAAGCCGGGCGTAGTAGGCTTCCAGGGCCGGCAGGCTCGGGCGCTCGATGGGCAGATCGAAGTAGCGATAGAGCAGGTGGCCTACCATCACATCGGCAAACGAGAGCGCCTCGCCGCCGAGATAGGGATCCGGGCCGTCGAGGCGAGCATCGAGCAGTTTGGCCAGCGCGCCGGCTTTGACCACGCCCTCGGCAATAGCCGCCGCGTTGGTCTGCGAGGCGGGGGTGCGGATCAGCGGCCAGAACACCTCGCGCGCGATGACGGGCTGCCAGCTCGTGCGTACCCATTCGGCCCACATGTCGAGCTGGGCGCGCCTTTTTGCATCGGTGGGCCAAAACGCCTCGCCGCCATAGGACGCACCGAGATAGCGCAGACAGGCTGAGGACTCCCAGATCGGCGGGCCTTCGCCGTCGCGAATGGTCGGAACCAGACGGTGGGGGTTCATGGCGATGTACTCAGGCGTGTCGAGACCGCCATAAGCATGGCCCACATCGAGGCGGCGGTGGGCCAGGCCAAGCTCGCCAATCGCCCACATCACGATCTGCACGTTGGACGAGGTCGCCCGGCCCCAAACGGTGATCATGCGCGCCTCCTTGCCAGTCCGTTACCAAGACGGTGGACCTCGGCGCCCAATCGCGCCACACTCGCCCCGTGTTTCATGCGCTGCGGGCGTCGTCGGCGCAACCCATGACGATCCCGCCAGGACGATCCCGAAGGAGAACCCCATGCCCATCCGTTCGATCGCTGCCGGCCTCGCCCTTGGTGTGCTGGCCTTGCCCGCCGCTGCCCAGGACGGTGGCTCTTGTGCCGAGGTGGTATTCTCTGATGTGGGGTGGACCGACATCACCGCCACCACCGCCCTCACCCAAACCGTGCTGGAGGGGCTTGGCTACACGGTCGAGGTCAAGGTGCTCTCGGTGCCCGTCACCTATGCCTCGCTGAAAAACGGCGATGTGGATGTGTTTCTCGGCAATTGGATGCCGACCATGGAGGCCGATATCGCGCCCTACCGCGAGGACGGCACGGTCGAGACGGTACGCGCCAATCTGGAGGGCGCCAAGTACACCCTGGCCACCAATGCTGCCGGTGCGGCCCTTGGGATCACCACCTTTGCCGATATCGCCGCCCAGGCAGACGCGCTCGACGGCGAGATCTACGGCATCGAACCCGGCAATGACGGCAACCGTCTGATCCTCGATATGATCGAGGGTGACGCGTTCGGCCTCGCGGACTTCGAGGTGCGCGAATCGTCCGAGCAGGGCATGCTGGCCCAAGTGGCCCGCGCCTCGCGCCGCGATGAGCCGGTTGTGTTTCTCGGCTGGGAGCCCCACCCGATGAACGCCAATTTCGAGCTTACCTACCTGGAGGGCGGCGACGACTTCTTCGGCCCCGATCTGGGTGGGGCGACGGTGTTCACCAACACCCGCGCAGGCTTTGGCGGCGAGTGCCCCAATCTGGGCGCGCTGCTTGCCAATCTCGAATTCACCCTGGCGATGGAGAACGAGGTCATGGGCGCGATCCTCGATGATGGCGAGGAGCCCAACGATGCCGCCGCCGCCTGGCTCAAGGCCAACCCGGAGGTGTTGGAGGGCTGGCTCGACGGCGTGAACACGCTCGCGGGCGAGCCCGGACTGGCGGCAGTGCGCGCCTCGCTCGGGCTCTGAGGTCGGGGCGTGGGCGACTGGCTGGAAATCCCGAAAATCCCGGTCGGCGATGGGGCGGAGGCGGTCTTCGACTGGCTCCAAACCAACGCCTCGGGCACCTTCGATGCCATGGCCGATGGCTTGACCGCGCTGATCGACGGTCTGTTGTTCGCCTTTGAACTGCTGCCGCCGGTCGTTCTGATCGCGCTCTTTGCGGCGCTGGCCTGGGCGCTGCGCCGCGG
>JBCDHK010000109.1:0-10160 GCA_038750185.1 Pseudomonadota bacterium | reverse complement strand
CTTGCCCGGCGCGACGATGGCCGAGCGTGGCTGTAGGCTCGTCAGCCTGTGCGTGCGCCATCCCAACGCGGCCGAGATCGCACAGCGCCTCGCCCCCGGGGTCGAGGATGGGCGGGTACGCTTTGAGACGGCCAACACCTGCGAGATCGTCGCCGAGATCGAGACGCCGAGCGGCCTGCACCGTCTGTCGTGACCCTGGCAAGAAGGGCTGTTCCCGTGGGCCTGGATGCTGTGCGTTGGCCTTGAACAGTTTTGCAGAGCTACTCAGATGTCTGGCTCTTCAGACACTTTGGGATCGAGACGCGCGGCGGCCAAGCCAGCAGCCACGACCATCAGTGTCGCAGTCCCCAGCATCAGCGCCAGCCCGCCAACCTGATATGTCAGCCCGGACAGCACTGTTCCCAGCAGCCTGCCTCCGGCGTTTGCCATGTAGTAGAAGCCGACATCCATGGTGACGCGCTCTGCCTTTGTAAAGGCGAGGATCAGATAGGAGTGGAGCGCTGAATTGATGGCGAAGATCGCGCCGAAAGCCAGCAAACCCACCACTAAGGTGGCGCTCAGCCAGGCTTGGGAGCCCTCAGCCGCCAAGGCCGCGGCCGTCAGGGCGGCGGGAATGGCGGCAAGTGTCCACGCCCACCCTTTGGCCGCGCTGATCAGCTCGCTCTCGACGCGTGCTGACGCACGCAGCAACCGAGGGGCAGAGGCCTGAACGACGCCGTACAAGATCACCCAAACCGCCATGAACGTTCCGATCATGAAGAATGCGGCGCGGTTGCCGGACGCCGTTCCATCTGAAAGAACCGCATAGAAGTAGATCGGGATACCAACCACAAACCAGACATCACGCGCGCCAAACAGAAAGACACGCGCCACTGAGAGCCAGTTGAGGTTTGGGGATTTTGAGAAAACCTCCGAGAATTTTACGCCCTTACGGCCCTTTGGAAGACCAGACGGCATGGTGATTACCACGCCGATCAGAATGAAAGCAAGAAGTGCAGCCATCCCAAGCACAGCCCAAACAAAGCCTACGCTTGCCAGCAGCGCACCACCCAGCAAAAACCCAAGGCCCTTCACGGCGTTCTTCGAGCCGGTGAGAAAAGCCACCCAACGAAACAGCCCGCCCTCCTCTGAAGGGGCCAGCAGCTTTACAGCAGACTTGGACGACATCTTAGCCAAGTCCTTAGCCACGCCGCTCGCCCCCTGGACGACCATCACATAGGCCACGGAGAGCCTAATGGCCCAGCCCGGATCGAGCTGAGCCAAGGCCAAAAGCGCCAAGATCTGAATGCCGAGACCAGCATAAAGCGTGGAGATCAGCCCAAATCGTGCGGCAATCCACCCAGCACATAGGTTCGTCACCATGCCCGCACTCTCATAGAGCACGAAAAGATAGGCGAGCTGAACCGGGCTGAACCCCAAGGTGTGAAAGTGCAACAGCACCAGCATCCTGAGCGCGCCATCACTCAACATGAAGGCCCAGTAGGCTGCCGTGACTGTGCTATAAGCCGAAAGCGCCTTTGGCCTTGCGGAGGTATCGGTCACACGGAAGCTCCAACCATCGGCGCCATCGACAAGACGGCGCGCCTAGAGCGATTTCCGATCATTCTGGCTCGCCTGGATCGCTCTAGGGCATTGTTTTGCAGAAATTTCCGATTCGCGCATCAGTGCCAGATGCGCTTGAAATCGCTCTAGCCCATGCCGTTGTCGTGCCAGAGCCTTGAAAAGTGCGTCAAGCTCTTCTGCAGTGGCTTCTTGCTCCCCCTCAAAACGCAATCCGTGAGCGATGCGTCCAGAGGGCGTGTCGAGCCGATGGCATCCGCTCACGCGCGCTCAGATGGTGTGTTGGTGCGGTGGCTCAACTTATAGACCGGTTCAGTCTGTTCGGGCATCGCTCCAGGCGTACTAAAAGGGTTGAGCGCCCGCCCTCAAGCACTGGCGCGCCAATCACGAAGCCGTGCTATCTCGCTCCAGCGTTTCGATCAAATCGGCCAGGCGCGCCGTTGCATCGGTGCGCGCGAGGCTGCGCGCGGCCTCGGCCATCTCGCTGGCGCGTGTGGGCTCCAGCAACACCGTGCGCAGATGGCGGGCCAGGGTATCGGCGGTGAGCCCGGCCTCGGGGGCGAGGATGGCGGCGCCGGCGTGCTCCAGCGCGCTCGCGTTGGCGCTTTGGTGGTCGTCGAGCGCGTGGGGGTAGGGGATCAACACCGAGGGGCGCCCGATACAGGCGATCTCGGCGACCGAGGAGGCGCCCGCGCGCGCGATGACCAGTTGCGCTTTCGCCAAGCGCGCAGGCAGATCGGCGAAAAACGGGGCGACCTCGGCCCCGGCCACGCCCGCGGCGCGATAGGCGGCAGCCACGCTCTCCTCCTCACCGCTGCGCGCCTGCTGGACGATGTGCAGGCGCGCGCGCACCGCCTCGGCCAAGAGCGAGACCGCTTGGGGGACAAGGCGGGCAAAGGCGCTCGCGCCCTGGCTGCCGCCAAAGACGGCCAGATGCAGCGCTCCGTCGCCGGGGGGCGTGTAGGGCGTGGCCGCGGCCTCGATCACGGCGCGGCGGACGGGATTGCCGATGTGCTCCAGCGTGGCGCCTTCGGGCGGGTTTTTCAGCGGCCAGGTGCCACAGGCCAAACGGTCCATGCGCGAGGCGGCGAGGCGATTGACGCGGCCCAGCACGCCGTTTTGCTCGTGAATGAGGCGCGGGATGCGCAGCCACCAAGCCGCGGCCAAGGCTGGGATCGAGGGGTAGCCGCCAAAGCCTGCCACGGCATCGGGGCGGGCCTTCTCAAACCGCGAGACAGTGGCGGCGGCACCGCGCAACACCGTCACCGGCGTGGCGAGGCGCTCGGTCAGGCGCCCTTGGGCGAAGGTGGCCGAGCGGACTTCGATACGCTCGACGGCCTCGTTAAAGCCCCCGGCATAGCGCAGGCCGCGGGCGTCGGTGGTCAGGCTCACCGCCCAGCCGCGCGCGAGCATCTCGTCGGCCAGCGCTTGGGCGGGAAACATGTGTCCGCCCGTGCCCCCTGCGGCCAGGACGAGATGGCGCGTGCTCACACGCGGCTCCTCAGATCCGAGGCCATGTCGAGGCGGCGCGTGCGCGTGAGTGCCAGGAGGGCGCCTGCGGCCAGTCCCGCCGCCAGCGCCGAGGAGCCGCCGTAGGAGATGAAGGGCAGCGTCATGCCCTTGGCCGGCAGCAAACGGATGGCGACGCCGAAGTTGATGAAGGCTTGCAGCCCGAAGAGCACCGCCAGCCCCGTGCCGCCAAGGCGCAGGAACGGGTCGCGCACCTCGAAGACCCGCGCCATGGAGCGCAGCGTGATCAGCAGATAGAGCCCGATGACCACCAGGGTGATGAGGAGGCCGAATTCCTCTGCTGCGACCGCGATGACGAAATCGGTGTGGGCATCGGGCAGCGTCGACTTGACCGAGCCTTGCGCGGCGCCCACGCCGAACAGCCCCCCCTCTCGGATCGCGGCCTGGGCGTAGCCGAGTTGTGAGGTGGGATCGACCGAGCCTGCCAGATAGCCGTCGATGCGCCCGGCAAAGTGGGACGAATTGATATAGGCGAGCGTGCCCGCCACCGCGACCAAGCCGCCCATCACCATGAGAAAGGCAACCGGCGCGCCCGAGGCAAACAGCATCGCCGTCCAGACCGCCATCACCAGCGAGGCTTGGCCGAAATCGGGTTGGAGTGCGAGGAGCCCGGCGATCGTGCAGGCCATCATCCCCGAGATCAGCCGTCCCGGCGGCCCGCCCGCCTGCGTCGCTCCGGCCATGAGCCAGGCGGTGACGATGACAAAGGCGGGCTTGAGGAATTCGGAGGGCTGGAGCGAGGCAAAGCCTAGCGAGTACCAGCGCACCGCGCCCTTGCCAAAGTCGGTGCCAAGCCAGGGCAGCGCCGCCGTCAGCACCAGAAACAGTGCAAAGCCGATCAGCCCCGCGCGCCGGATCAACTGCAACGGCAGCATGGAGACTGCGACCATGGCGCCGACGGCCACGCCCGTAAAGACCACTTGGCGCAGTACGTAGTGGTAGGTGTGCAGGTCGTTTTTCAGCGCCAGCGGCGGCGAGGCGGCAAGTCCCAGCACGATCCCGGCTGCACAGAGCACCAGCATGGCGCCGAGCGACCAGCGATCGACGCTGCGCCACCAGTCTTCGAGGAGGGACGTGTCGGCACGGCGCGGCGGTGCGCCGCGAAAGGCCATCTCGGTCATGCTTGGGGCTCCTCAAGATGGGGGGTGGCCAGGGCTTTGAAGGCCTCGCCGCGGGCTTCGAAATCGGCGAATTGGTCGAAGCTGGCGGCGGCGGGCGAGAGCAGCACGGTCTCGCCGGGCGCGGCGTCGGCTTGGGCTTGGGCGACTGCTTTGTCGAGGGTGGCGCAGAGGCTGTGGGGGACTTGGGTCCCGAGATCGGCGGCGAAGGCGGGCGCGGCCTCGCCGATCAGATAGGCATGGGTAATGCGCTCGAAGTGGGGGGCGAGCGGTGCCAGCCCGCCCTCCTTGGCGCGCCCGCCCGCGATCCAGCGCACCCGCTCCAGCGAGGCCAGGGCGGTGGCGGCGGCCTCGGCGTTGGTGGCTTTGCTGTCGTTGATCCAGAGGACGCCTTTGGGCGATTGCCCGAGGCGCTCCATGCGGTGGGCGAGGCCCTTGAAGCTTTTCAAGGCCGCCTCGATCCGGCGCGGCGCGAGCCCCAGCGTGCGCGCCACAGCCCAGGCGGCGACGGCGTTTTGGTGGTTGTGGCGCCCGATGAGCGCCGGAGCCTCACGCAGATCGACCGAGGCGATCTGTTTTCCCCCGCGCCACTCCGAGAGGTGGGACTTGGCCATGAAGACCGACCAGAGCCGCTCTTTCAGCCGCGTTGTGGTGGCGACGGGGAGCAGGGTCTCCGCATCGAGCGCATCGGCGAGAAAGACGCCATAGTCGTCGTCCATCGCCACCACGGCGCGTTCCGGGGCGCCGAGGTCGAAGAGCCGCCGCTTGGCCGCGAAATAGCCGCCGAGCCCGCCGTGGCGGTCGAGGTGGTCGGGGCTGAGGTTGAGGAAGACGGCGATGTCGGGGGCAAGGGTGCGCGCCAGTTCGATCTGGTAGGAGGACAGTTCAATGACCAGCGCCCCGCCCGCCTCAGGGGGCGCGAGATCGAAGACGGCGCGCCCGATGTTGCCGCCCATCTGGGCCGGGCGCCCGCAGGCATTCAGGATGTGGGTGATGAGCGCCGTGGTGGTCGATTTGCCGTTGGAGCCGGTGATGGCGATGACCTTTGGCGGGGGGCCGTCATCGAAGTCTTCGGCCTCGGCGCGGGCAGTGAGATGCGCGCGAAACCAAAGCCCGATATCGTTGTCGACCGGCACGCCTGCGGCCCGCGCCGCGGCAATCGCCGGGTGGATATGGGGGAAAAGGTGAGGAATACCGGGCGAGACGATGAGGGCTGAGAGGCTCTCGGCCTCACGCGGGCGGGTCAGATCGGCGAGGGTAAAGCCTTCGGCCTCGGCGCGGGCACGCCCGGCCTCGGCATCGTCCCAGCAGAGCGGGGTGGCGCCTCCCTCAGCCAGTGCGCGCGCGGCGGCGAGCCCAGAGCGCGCGAGCCCAAGGACGCCAACCTGCTGGCCCTCGTATCCGGGTGCGGGGATCACGCTCAGCGCACCTTCAGCGTCGCCAGCCCAATGAGGGCCAGGATCAGCGCGATGATCCAGAAGCGGATGACGATGGTGGGCTCCTGCCAGCCTTTCTGCTCGAAGTGGTGGTGGATCGGCGCCATGCGGAAGACGCGCTTGCCCGTCAGCTTGAACGAGGCCACCTGGACGATCACCGAGACCGCCTCCAGCACGAAGAGCCCGCCGATGATGGCGAGCACGATCTCATGTTTGGCCGCCACCGCCATGGCGCCGAGGCACCCTCCCAGCGCCAGCGAGCCGGTGTCGCCCATGAAGACCGCGGCAGGCGGCGCGTTGTACCAGAGAAAACCCAAGCCGCCGCCCACGATGGCGGCCGAGATGATCACGATCTCGCCGGTGCCGGGGACGTAGTTGAGCTGGAGGTACTCGGTGAAATCGGTGCGCCCGACCACATAGGCGATGATGCCGAGCGAACTGGCGGCGATCATCACCGGCATGATGGCGAGCCCGTCGAGGCCGTCGGTCAGGTTGACCGCATTGGCCGAGCCCGCGATCACCAGGGCGGCAAAGGGAAAGAAGAACAGCCCCGCCTGGATGGTGGTGTCCTTGTAGAAGGGCACGGCGACGCCGGTGGCCAGATAGTCCGGCTGGAGGTGGGAGGCCGCCACCGCCGCCGTGGCTGAAATCGCCAGACCCAAAGCTAGGCGCAGCCGCGCCGAGAGCCCGGCGTGGGTCTGTTTGGTCACTTTGGCGTAGTCGTCGGCAAAACCGATCAGGCCGAAGCCGATGGTCACCCCCAGCACGATCCAGACAAAACCATTGTCGAGGCGCGCCCCGAGCAGCGTCGAGACCACCATGGCCCCCAAGATCAGCACACCGCCCATGGTGGGCGTGCCCGCCTTGGCGACGAGGTGGGACTGGGGGCCATCGACGCGGATCGGCTGGCCCTTCTTCTGCTTGGTGCGCAGCCATTCGATCAGGGGGCGCCCGAAGGTAAAGCCGAACAGAAGCGCCGTGATCACCGCGCCCCCGGCCCGAAAGGTGATATAGCGAAACAGGTTGAAGACATCGCCACCGTCGCTGAAGGTGGAGAGATAATACAACATCACGCGTCCTCTTTGGCGGGGTGGCCGAGGGCGCGGATGGCGGCGACCACCGGCCCCATGCGGCTGCCCTTGGAGCCTTTGACCAAACACACATCCCCCGCATCGACCAGACGCGGCGCGCGCTCGGCCAGAGCGGCGCTATCGGGGTGCCACTCGCCGCGCTTCGCCGGGGGGAGCGCGTCGTGGAGCGCACGCATGCGCGCCCCGCAGGTGTGGACGGTGTCGATGGCGGCCATCTCGTCCAGCGCCGCAAGCCCTGCATGCAGATCGGCCTCGGCCGCGCCCAGTTCGAGCATATCGCCGAGAAAAGCCAAACGGCGTCCGCGGGCTATGCGCCCGATGTGGTGTTCGACGGGGATGGCGGCCAAGACCTCCAGCCCCGCGCGCACCGAGGCGGGGGAGGCGTTGAAGCTGTCGTCGATCAGGGTGAGGGTGCCGTCGATGCCGGCTTCGCCGAGGATCACCCGCTCGCGCACGCCGCGCCCTTGGGGCGGGCTCCAGCGGCCAAGCCCAAGCGCTGCGCGGGCTGGATCGTGGCCGGCGGCCTGGGCTGCGGCGAGGGCGGCGGCGGCATTGGCGGCCAAGTGGCGCCCGGGCGCTGCAACGCGCAAGAGCACCGGCGTGCCATGCAGATCGAGGCTGAGGGCGGTGGTGTCGGGGCCGAGGGCGATCTCGGTGAGGCGCACTTCCGCGCCCTCGGCCTCGCCAAAACGCACCACGCGGGCGCCGGCTCTGCGCGCTGCCTCGACCAGGATCGGGGTGTGGGGGTTGTCGGCGTTGAGCACCGCCGTGCCGCCGGCTTCGATCCCGGCAAAGATCTCGGCCTTGGCGCGGGCGATGGCTTTGACGCTGGCGAAAAACTCCAAGTGCACCGCCTCGACCGTGGTCACCAGCCCGACATGGGGGCGGGTGAGACGCGAGAGCGGTTCGATCTCGCCGGCGTGGTTCATGCCGATCTCGATCACGGCATAGTCGGTCTCGGCGGGCAGGCGCGCCAGAGTGAGGGGCACGCCCCAGTGGTTGTTGAAGCTGCGCTCGGCGGCGTGGACGCGCGCGCCCTCGCCCAGCATGGCGCGCAGCATCTCCTTGGTGGTGGTCTTGCCGACCGAGCCGGTGACGCCGACCACCTTGGCCTTGGTGCGCGCGCGCGCAGTGGCGGCCAGCCCACACAAGCCCGCCAGCGTATCACTGACCGTGAGCAGCGGCGCATCCGCGCCCACGCCCTCGGGGCGGTGCGTGACCATGGCAGCGGCGGCGCCCTTGGCCAGCGCCTCGGCGACAAAGGCGTGGCCGTCGCGCGCTTCGCCTTGGAGGGCGACGAAGAGATCTCCGGGCGCGATCTCGCGCGTGTCGATGGAGATGCCGTGGAGAGTGGCAAAACCCTCGGCCTTGCCGCTGGTGGCCGCTGCCGCTTCTTCGGCCTGCCAGAGTGGGCGCTCGCTGCTCATCCGTTCACTCCCCCGTTGCTGGCGCAATGCCGTCGAGGGCCGCGACCGAGGCGCGGGCCTGCTCGGCATCGTCGAAGGGGCGAATCTCACCGGCGATCTCCTGGCCCCGCTCATGGCCCTTACCCGCGATCAGCAGCGCATCGCCAGCCCCCTTGAGCGCATCGACCCCAGCCAAGATCGCCGCAGCACGCTCGCCGATCTCGTGGGCCTCGGGACAACCGGCCATCACGGCGCGGCGAATGGCGGCGGGATCTTCGGAGCGGGGGTTGTCGTCGGTGACGATGACGACCTCGGCGCGCTTGGCTGCGGCCTCGCCCATGAGAGGGCGTTTGCCGGGGTCGCGGTCGCCGCCCGCGCCAAACACCACCGCCAGGCGCCCGCGGGTGTGGGGGCGCAGGGCATCGAGGGCAGTGGCGAGCGCATCGGGGGTATGGGCGTAATCGACATAGACCGCAGCGCCACCCGCGCGGCTTGCCACCTGCTGCATCCGCCCGGGCACGCCTTCGAGCTGGGGCAAGGCGGCGAAGACGGCCTCGGCGGGTGTGCCGGTGGCCAGGGCGAGGGCTGCGGCGATGGCGACGTTTTCGGCCTGGAAGGCGCCGACTAGGCCGAGCCGGGCCGTGTGGCTGCGGCCTTGCCAGATCAGGGTGAGGCTCTGGCCATCGGTCAGGAAGGCTTGCTCGGCGATGCGCAGATCGGCATCCGCCTCGCGCCCGACGCGGATAAGCGCCAGCCCTCGTACCGCGGCGATCTCGCCCACACGAGGCGCGACCGGATCGGCGGCATTGACCACCGCCGTGCCACCCTCGCCCAACAGCGCAAACAGGCGCAGCTTGGCGGCAACGTAGTCCTCATGGGTCGGGTGATAGTCGAGATGGTCGCGGGTGATGTTGGTCAGCGCCGCAGCCATGAGCGAGACACCATCGAGGCGGGCCTGGGCGAGGCCGTGGCTGGAGGCCTCCAGGCTCGCGTGCGTGCAGCCCTGGGCGTGAAGGCGGGCCAACGCCCGGTGGAGCGTGATCGGCTCGGGCGTGGTGTGGCCCAAAGGTGCCTCAAAACCCTTACCGCTCACGCCGAGCGTGCCAAGCGCTGCAGCAGGCGCCCCGGCCTGGGCCCAGATCTGACGCAGAAACTGCGCCACCGAGGTCTTGCCATTGGTGCCGGTGATGGCGGCCATCATCGCGGGCTGTCCGGGGTGAAACGCGGCTGCCAAGCGCGAGAGCGCGGCGCGGGGGGCCTCACTAAGAAACACCGGCACGGGCAGCGCGCCGATCTCGGCCGTGAGCGTGGCCAGGCCCTCACGGCTCGCCACTACGCCAACTGCGCCCTGGCGAATGGCAAAAGGGGCAAACCGCGCCCCATCGAGACGCGTCCCCGGCACGGCGACGAAGAGATGCCCAGGCCGGACGTCGCGGCTGTCGACGGCAATCCCCGACACGCGCGTCTCTGGATCGGGAGCAGGCCCGGCGTGCTCCAGCGCCGTCAGCCCGAGGCTCGCCAGCGTCGCGCCACTACCATTCGTGCCACTCGGGTCATTCGTACCATTCAGGTCATTCACTGGGGCACCAAGCCGACGGTGATCGCATCCATCCCAGGCAGGCGCCGGGCGAGCACGTCACCCTCGGCAGGCTCGGGCACCGGGCGCAAACCCAGGAGCGGTGCGATGCGCGCGATGGCGGCGGCCGTCACGGGCACCGCGGTGCGCCCGGCCTGACGGCTGCCGGTCTCGGGATCGGTCGGCTCATCGAGCAACACCAGCATGGCATAGCGCGGCGCCGAGGTCGGGAACACGGCGGCAAAGCTCGCCAGCACCTTGTCGCGGTGATAGCCGCCGCCGCGCTTGGGCTTGTCGGCGGTGCCGGTCTTGCCGCCGATCTCGTAGCCTGCCACATCGGTGCGCCGCCCGGTGCCGCGCTCGACCACGGCGCGCAGGATGGCCATCATGTCGGCGGAGGTGCGCTCAGAAAACACGCGCTCGCCGAGGGGGCGCCCGCCCTT
>JBCDHK010000108.1:0-10184 GCA_038750185.1 Pseudomonadota bacterium | reverse complement strand
GTCCACCAGACGCTGGCGCGCTGTCGGCAGGGCGGATTGCTCAAAGGCGGGCAGCATCCAGGTCTCCAGGAAGTAGCCGCTGAGGCGCAGTGCCTCGCGCACGGCGCCGCCGGTGATCTGGCCGCGCCCGATCAGAAAGCCGGGCAAGGGCAGCAGACGATCGGCCCAGACTGCCCCTGCCGTACGAGAGACAGCGCGCCCGGTGCGCGGCGAGACATAGATCAGGTCCGAGCGCACGCCAGAGGCGGCGCAACGCTCCAGGTCGAGACCAAAGCCGAGCGCGGTGAGCAGCGCCGTCTCCCAGTGGGCATAGACCGCGGGCCAGCCGGCGCTGGCTTCGGCCAGCGCATCGGCCAGGGCCACGGTCTCGGCGTAGAAGGCTGCGTCGTGCTCGCGCTCGGGCACGGTGGTCAGGATCATGGCGGCCATGGCGTTGAGCCCGGCCAGACGTGCGCGGTCGGCCATGATGGGCGCGGCGCGGGCCTTGAGCGGCTCGACCTTGTAGGTGCCGAGGTGATCCTCCAGGCGCGCACGCCAGTCGAGGGCCAGTTGGGCACCGGGCTGGAGCACCGCCCCCAGCTTGACGCCACCGCCCCCGCGCACGAGGCCCGCGTGGCGACCGTGTTCGGCGGTGAGCACTTCGATGATTGCACTGTTCTCGCCATGCCGGCGTACGCTGAGCAACAGCCCCTGATCGCGCCATTCCATGTGTTCGTCCTCCTGGCCGGCCCAGCGTTCGGCTGGGGTGGGCGTTTCCCATGGCGGCCTCGCAGCCGCGCGCGTTGCGCCTTCGAGACCAGCCGCGCCCTTACCCTAGTCCTCGCCTCCCAGCCCCGGGGCATCCAGACGATGGCGGCCCTTGGGATCCTCGACCTCGATGATCCAGAGGTCGGGGTCGCGGGCGCGGGCGCGGGCGAGGGCCTGATCGACCGTGGCCTCCGATTCTGCGGCAAGCGTCTCATCCCAGCCCAGCACGCCAGAGAGACGATAACTTCTAGTAAAGAGTGATGCCCGACCGTCCATGGTGGCCAGTTTTACCGCCACCGCCCCCGCCGTCGCATCGCCGCGGCGCACGACATGGGCCGGAATGCCCTCAAGCCCAAGCCGCGCCAGATAGGCCGAAACCCACAAGCCGCTGGCCAGGCGTGCCTCATCCATCGGAGAAATCGAGCCCCATCTCGCGGTAGCGCTCGGGCTCGTCGAGCCAGCCGGGGCGGACTTTGACGGTGAGGAAGAGATGCACCGGGCGCTCGACGAGGGCTGCGATCTCGGTGCGCGCGGCCTGGCCCACGGCCTTGACCGTCTCGCCGCGGTTGCCAAGGACGATGCCCTTGTGGCCGTCGCGCGCCACATAGATCACCTGATCGATGCGCGCCGAGCCGTCCTTGCGCTCCTGCCACTGCTCGGTCTCGACGGTGAGCTGGTAGGGCAGTTCCTGGTGCAGGCGCAGCGTGAGTTTTTCGCGGGTGATCTCGGCGGCGATCATGCGCAAGGGCAGATCGGCGATCTGGTCTTCGGGGTAGAGCCAGGGGCCTTCGGGCATCGCCTCGCCCAGCCAGCGCTTGAGGTCGGTGACGCCGTCGCCCTTCTCGGCCGAGATCAGGAAGGTGGAGGCGAAGGCGCGGGCTTCGTTCATCTGGGCGGTGAGCGCCAGTAGGGTGTCGCGACGCACGCGGTCGATCTTGTTGATGGCCAAGGCCACGGTGCGCTCGGGCGCGAGGCGGGTGTTGAGGGTTTCCAGGATGGTACCCACGCCCTCCGTCAAGCCGCGGTGGGCTTCGATCAACAGCACCACCACATCGGCGTCCTCAGCCCCCGACCACGCCGCGCCTACCATGGCGCGGTCGAGCCGGCGGCGTGGGCGAAACAGCCCCGGCGTGTCGACAAAGACGATCTGCGCCGCGCCCTCCAGCGCCACACCGCGGATGCGCGCGCGGGTCGTCTGGACCTTATGCGTGACGATGGAGACCTTGGCGCCGACCATGCGGTTGAGCAGGGTCGATTTACCGGCGTTGGGCTCGCCGATCAGGGCGGCGAAACCGGCGCGGCTCATGGTGTGTCCTCGATCTGGGCTAGAAGGCGGGCGGCGGCGGCTTGTTCGGCCTTTTTGCGCGAGGCGGCGCTGCCCTCGGCATGGGCGCCTGTGCTGAGGCGGGCCTCGACGCTAAAGCGCGGCGCGTGGTCGGGGCCTGAGCGGGCGGTGAGCGTATAATCCGGCGGGGCGAGGCCCTGGCCTTGCGCCCACTCCTGGAGCCGCGTCTTGGCATCCATGGGCGGGGGCGTGTCGGCACTGAGGCGCCCGCGCCAGGCCGAGCGGATAAAGCCGCGCGCTGCCTCCCAGCCGCCATCCAGCCAAAGCGCGGCAATCACCGCCTCCATGGCATCGGCCAAGATCGCCGCCTTGCGCCGCCCACCCGAAAAGCTCTCCGAGCGGCCAAGGCGCAGATGGGCGCCAAGGCCGATCTCCTCGGCGATGGCAGCCAGCGTCTCACGGCGCACCAAGGCATTGTAGCGCGGCGCCAAATGGCCCTCGGCCTCGTTGGGGTAAGCATCGAGCAGCGCTTCAGCGATCACCAGGCCCAGCACCCGATCACCGAGAAACTCCAGGCGCTGGTTGTCGGGGCGTGCGGGCGAGGCGGCAGAGGGGTGGGTGAGGGCCTGCTCAAGCAGCGCGCGCTCGGTGAAACGGTGCCCTAGCTGCTCGACCAGCGGATCGAGCGAGGCGACCACCCCACGCCGCGCCGCACCGCCCTCGCGCCCAGCCAACCGCGCCCTCACTCGATGGTCTTGAACAGCCGGTCGAGGCGCCACTTCCACACCTCCCAGAATGCGCCGTCAGACGAGATCGCAATCAGATCGGCGCGCCCGATCACGTTCTCCAGCGGCACAAAGCCGACCTGATTGATAAAGCGGCTATCGACCGAGTTGTCGCGGTTATCACCCATGAAGAACAGTTCGCCCTCGGGCACCTCGAACACCGGCGTATTGTCGGCCCCTGCGCGGCGGTTGGCACCGCGCTCGCCCAGCGTGCCGGCGATGTTGAGCACACGGTGGTTGGCGCCGCCCGGCAGCGTCTCCAGGTATTGCTCCTTGAGGCAGTCCGCCCCCTCGGCCAGCGGGCCGTTGATACAGCGCGGATAGCGGGGCGGCGCACCACGGGCGACGCGCGGCTCGATAAAGTTCTCGATGCGCTCGGTCGGCACCGCTTCGCCATTCAGATGCAGCACGCCCGAGATCACCTGCACCTTATCCCCCGGCAGCCCGACGACGCGCTTGATGTAATCGCGACAATCGCCACCGTTGGGCTGGACCTGGCCAAACACCGCGCCGGCGAACCCGGTGATGCGCTCGATCGGCCCGCCCGAACATTGATCGTGCTTGGGGTGCTTGAACACGATCACATCGCCGCGCTCGGGCAGCGAGCCGAGCCAACGCCCCTCGAACAGATCGGGCTCGAAGGGCAGCGAGTAGCGCGAGTAGCCATAGGCGAACTTCGAGACGAACAGATAGTCGCCGATCAGGAGTTCGGGCTTCATCGAGCCGGACGGGATCGAGAACGGCTGAAACAGGATGGTGCGGAAGGCGCCGGCGATGAGCAGCGCCCAGAAGATGGTCTTGAGCGTCTCCCAGAGGCCGCCGCCGTCCTTGGGCTGGGTCTTGATTTTGGCCATATGGACGCAAGGCTCCTCTAGCGCGGGACTGGTCTGGGTTGTGGGGGTGGGGGGACGGCAAGTCAAGCCGCCCTCACCCGAGCGCCAGCGCCTCGAAGAGCCCGAGATACCAGACCCCCACCCCAGGGGCGAGGCTGAGCACCGCCCAGACCAGCCCGCCGAGTAGCAGGAACGGCAGCACGGCAGAGACCCAGATCTGCACGGTGAGGCCGATGCGGAGCACGCGGTCGTCAAAGCCGTCGCGGTTTTCCATGGTCAGGAGCGAGAGCATGGACCGGCGCGTCACGCGCGGGATAAAGGCGGTCAGCGCAAAACAGGCGAGGCTGGCATGGAGCAGCGTCGGCACTAGCGTGGAAAACAGCATGGCCCAGAGCCAGTAGTAGTCCAGGCGCCGCTCTGGCCGGCCCAGATCGAAGAATACCGCGTTAAAATCCACCACCGGCACGGCGGTGACCATGTTCATCGCCGAGACAATAGCAATCAGCGTCGTGCCGAGCACGGTGAACATGACGAGCGCAAAGGCGAGATCAGCCAGACCGAGCGCAAAAGCCACCAGCATGTTTTTCTGTGCCCCGCGCTGCATCAGCGCCCGTGTTACCCCAAACGAGACGTAATCGAACACCGCGTTAGTGAGCGGCAGCACCAGTAGAAACAGCAGAAAAGCAGCAAAGGCGTTGTCTTCGGTGGGTGGTGCAATCCATGCGGCCCAAAAGCCGACAGGCAGCGTACCGGCGATCAAGAGGGTATGTGCTGCCCGCCCATGGCCGCGCACCATGGCTCGCGTTACCGTTCGCTCAACTGCGACTGCGACTGCGGCTACGGCTACGGCTGCGACTGTGGTTGCATATGCGGCTACGACTTCGACTGCGACTGCATATGGGGCTGAGACTGCGTATGCATATGCGTATGCGGCTGGCATTGCAGCTGCATACGCGGCTGCGATTGAGACTGCATATGCGGCTGTATACGCGATGACGACTACGATTACGAATGCGACTGCATATGCGGCGCCGACTGAAACTGCATATGCGAGTGTGTATGCCAAGCCCAGCGAAACGAGTTGAAGAACTAGCCCCGCTGGGCTTGACAAGATTTTTTCAATCACAAGGCTCACGGTAAAAATTGCGATTACGCCAATCGCCGCGGGCCGCACCCAAGCGTCCACCGCGCCCGGCAGCACGACAAATTCGACCCCAAAGCGCCCCTCGCCGCCCAAGAGCCAAAAAAAGATCATCAACAAGGTGGGATAGACAAAAGCCAGTCGCAGCGAAAACGCCAGCAGTGGCCAGCCGAACGGGTTGCGCGCTTCCTCGGTGGTCTCGGGGCGCCAGACATAGTCGGACGGGATCAGCCATCGGTCGATCCGGTCGAGGGTGGTGTTCACCAAGCGGCGATAGCCCACCATGGGCGTGCGCCGGGTGAGCAGCCAGCGGATACGCTCCGGCCCGCGAGTGCCCGAGGCCATCAGCCTGACAAGCCCATTGACCGCGCCCATGCTGGCCACGACCAACGCCAACGCCTGCCACAAGCCAAACTCGGCAAAGAAGGCCGCCGCGCCGCCCGCCGCCATCACCAGCCAACTCTGGATGCGCTGAAACCACTGCGTCATTACAAACCCCCGCCGGGCGATCCTGCCCCGGCTCGGCGGCGTGGGCAAGGCTCAGCCGGGCGCGCGCTCCGTGGGCAGCGCCTCGATGACCACGAAGGCTTGGGCGTAAGGCGGATCGTCGGTGATGGTCAGGTGCAGGCGCGGGGTGTGGCCGGGCGGGATCAGGCTGGCGAGCCGGTCGGCAGCGCCTCCGGTGAGGCTCAGCGTCGGCTGGCCCGAGGGCAGGTTGACCACCCCCATCTCGCGCCACGCCACCCCCATGCGAAGCCCGGTGCCGAGCGCTTTGGCACAAGCCTCCTTGGCCGCCCAGCGCTTGGCGTAGGAGGCGGCGCGCTCGCGGCGGCGCTCGGATTTGGTGCGCTCGATCTCGGTGAAGACGCGGTGGGTGAAGCGCTCGCCAAAGCGCTCCAGCGTGGCCTCGATACGGCGGATGTCGGCCAGATCGGCGCCGATGCCGATAATCATGGCGCGGCGATCACGGCGTCTCGGGGCGCCAGAGCAACAGCCGCACTCCCGCCGCCCCGAAGACGAGCGCCACCACGGCCTCGATGCGCCGGCGCTGGCGGGCATACCAGCGCCGCGGCGTCGGCGTCGAGAAGGCCAACGCATAACCGGCATAGATACCCACGCCGAGCAGAGCGCAGCACAGGACAGTCGCCACCATGGTCCAAGACGCAGGCGTGTCGGTGGCCAGCGCGATCACCGCGCCCCAGGCGAGCGCCGCCTTGGGGTTGAGGGCGTTGAGGGCCAGGCCCCGGACGAAAGCGCGTCGCCCCACTGCCGTGCCCGTCGGCGAAGACCCAGGCGTGAGCGCCGCCTTGGCCGCGCGCATGGCCAGATACAGTAGATAGAGCCCGCCCGCCCATTTGAGCAGCGTCAGCGCCGGCGCCCAGTGCAGCGTCAGCGCACCAAGGCCGAGGGCGACCGCTAGCCCCCAAAGTGCAAGGCCAAGGGCAAGCCCCATCCCAAGCGCCAGCGCCGCGCGGCGGCCCGACGCCATGGCTGTCGCCGTCACGGCGAGAGTGGCGGGGCCGGGGGCTGCTGCGGCAACGGCAAAAGCCAGGATAGGAGCGGCCAAGGCCAGCGCCTCGCTCACGCAGCGCCCTCGCCGAGGGTTTCGCGGCGGGCGGCGTCCATCAAAGCGCGCATGCGCCGGATCGCGGCGTCGAGGCCGACAAAGACCGCCTCGCCGATGAGAAAGTGGCCGATGTTGAGCTCGACCACCTCGGGCAGCGCGGCGATGGGGCCGACCGTCTCATAGCCGAGGCCGTGGCCGGCGTGGACTTCGAGGCCCAGCTCGTGGGCATACGTCGCCATATCTGTGAGGCGCTCCAATTCGGCGTCGCGCGCCTCGAAGCGGCCCTCGGTGTGCGCGTCGCAATAGGCGCCGGTGTGTAGCTCGACCACTGCCGCGCCGATGCGCGCTGCCGCTTCGATCTGGCGGCGGTCGGCGGCGATGAAGATCGAGACCCGGCAGCCCGCCTCGCGCAAGGGCGCGATGAAGTGGGCGAGGCGGTTTTCGTCGGCGGCGACTTCGAGACCGCCCTCGGTGGTGCGCTCCTCGCGGCGCTCGGGCACGATGCAGACCGCATGGGGGCGGTGCTTGAGGGCGATGGCCTGCATCTCGTCGGTGGCGGCCATCTCGAAGTTGAGGGGGCGCGACAGCGCTGCCATCAAACGCGCGATGTCCTCGTCGGAGATGTGGCGGCGGTCCTCGCGCAGGTGGGCGGTGATACCATCGGCCCCCGCAGCCTCAGCCAGACGCGCCGCGCGCACCGGATCGGGCACCGCACCACCGCGGGCGTTGCGCACGGTGGCGACGTGGTCGATGTTCACGCCGAGGCGCAGCGGTTGGGCGGGGAAGGTCTCAGGCATTGTCGCCCTCCTTGGCGTCGTGGATTGCATAGGCGTCCTGCTCGCGCTCAGCACGGGTGCGGCGCAGTTCGGCGCCGGCTTGGATGCGGCGACGCCGACGGGCTTGGTAGGCATCGATCAAGGGCGCCATGGCGGCGTAACACACCACACCGCAGACCACTCCCGGCAGCAGGCCGCCCACGGCATAGGGCAGGAAGATGACGTCGATATTATCGACCAGCCAGCCAAACGACAGATCGGGCGAGAGATTGCCCTCATTGCCGAGCAGCCACCAGCCGGTCTGGAGCGACAGCGTGGCGATCAGCGGAAACGTCACCGGATTGCCGACGGCGGTGCCAAAGGCCGAGGCGAGCATATTGCCGTTCAAGGCCCAGGCCAGCGCCACCGCAACCAGAAAGTGCAGCCCAAATAGCGGCGTGAACGAGGCCATCGCACCACAAGCAAAGCCGAGTGCGATGCGGTTGGGACTATCGGGCAGGCGGCGGATACGCTGGCCGAGATAGCCAAAGCCACGCCAGAAACCCTTGCGCGGATAAATAAATTCGCGCAGGCGATAGAAGATCGACGGTCTCTCTCGGCGTTTGAAGATCATGGCGCTCCCATGGGCACTGCTGCCGGCTGCTGCTGTCCAGATAAGTGCGCGGCCAGGCTCCTCAATGGCAACCTTCGGGTTGTGCGGCTATCTATCGTCTCAAAGCAGTGCCGGATCGGTCGCTGCTTTGGTTGTCGCGGGGCTGGTGGCGCGGGGTTCGGAGTGGACCGGAGCGGTGGTCTCGGCAGGTACGCCCTCGCTGATGCTCTCGCCGGTGCGCTCAGCGCGCGCCACATAATCCTGGGCTTTGAGCGCGGTCAGGATGTCGGCGAGATGGCGCACGTCGCGCACCTCCAGATTGATGGCCATCAAGTGGAAATCGGGCTTGCGGTTGGAGATCACCAGATTGTCGATATTGGCACGCTGCTCACCAATCAATGTGCAAAGCGCGCCGAGGGCCCCCGGCTGATTGGCCAACGTCACCTCGATGCGCGCCAGATTGGCGGCTTGGGCGGCGGCATCGGGATGCCAGGCCAGATCATGCCAGCGATCGAGCGCGTCTTCGAACTCGGCCAAGGCGGGACAACTGATGGCGTGCACCACGATATCGGCGCGCCGTCTCAGCCCCACGATGCGCTCGCCGGGCAGGGGATGGCAGACTGTGCAATAGCGCACCGCTTGCGAGCGCGCCAAACCGCGCACGCGCACCGCCGGCACCGCGACTTCGGCCTCCAAGCCCTCCTGGGCGGTGCGCTCGGGGTAGATCGCTTCGACGATCTGGCGGGCCTGGGTGTCGCCACGCGCCACGGCGGCCAGCATGGCCTCAACCGACGGATGAGCCAGTTTGCGTGCAGCCTCGGCGAGTGTCTTGGGGCTGGCCTCGCGCTCGGCGCGGGCAAAGGTCTGGGTGACGATGTCGCGTCCGAGCGCAATGTGCTCCTCGCGCAGCCGCTCGCGCAAGGAGCGCCGGATCGCCTGGCGCGCACGCCCCGTAGCCGCCATCTCCAGCCACTGCGAAGCTGGGCGCTGGCCCTCGGCGGTGACGATCTCGACCTGCTGGCCGTTTCTGAGCCGCGTCCAGAGCGGCACGCGTTTGCCATCGACCAGCGCACTGGCACAATGGGCGCCGACGCGGGTGTGGATGGCATAGGCGAAATCGATCGGCGTGGCGCCCTTGGGCAGCCCGATCACATCGCCTTTGGGTGTAAAGCAGAACACTTGATCGGTGAACATGTCGAGCTTGACGTGTTCGAGGAACTCCTGGGGCGCATCGCCCTTTTCCAGGCGCTCGACCAGATCGCGCAGCCATTTGAACGGATCGACGGCAAAGGGGTTTTCCACCGGCTCGCCGTTGCGATAGGCCCAGTGGGCGGCCACGCCCGAGTCTGCGACGTCGTCCATCTCATGGGTGCGGATCTGGATTTCGGCGCGCATGGCGCCCGAGCCATAGACCGTGGTGTGGATCGAGCGATAGCCGTTGGCTTTCGGCCCTGAGATGTAGTCCTTAAAGCGCCCCGGCACCGCAACCCAGCGGCGATGGACAGCGCCGAGGGCGCGATAGCAATCACCCACATCGGCACACAGGATGCGAAAGCCGTAGATGTCGGAGAGTTGGTGAAAGCCGGTGCCTTGCTCCTCCATCTTGCGCCAGATCGAATAGGGGCGCTTCTCGCGCCCTTGTACCGCCGCTGCAATCCCTTCGTCTGCCAGCAAACGCACGATCTCCTGCGAGATCGGGGCGATGCGCTCGCCGGTCTCGCGCTTGAGACGGGCGATGCGGCGCAGGATCGAGGTGCGTGCGTCGGGGTTGAGCACGGCGAAGCACAGATCCTCTAGCTGCTCGCGGATCTGCTGCATGCCCATGCGCCCGGCAAGTGGCGCATAGATCTCCATGGTCTCACGCGCGATGCGCTGGCGTTTGTCGGGGCGCAGGGCGTCGATGGTGCGCATGTTGTGCAGGCGATCGGCCAGCTTGACCAGGATGACGCGCACGTCCTCGGCCATGGCCAGGAGCAACTTGCGGAAGTTCTCGGCCTGGGCGCTCTCGATGGAGGAAAGCTCCAAGCGGGTCAGCTTGGTGACGCCATCGACGAGGCGGGCGATCTCGGCGCCAAACAGGCGTTCGATCTCCTCGCGGGTGGCATCGGTATCTTCGACGGTGTCGTGGAGGAGGGCTGTGACGATGGAGGCGTCGTCCAGATGGAGCCCAGTTAGGATATCGGCTACTTGCAGCGGGTGGCCGAAGTAGGGCTCACCGTCGGCGCGTTTTTGGTGGGCGTGGGCGCGGGCGCCAAAGACGTAGGCGCGGTTGAGCAGCGCCTCGTCGGCGTTTGGGTTGTAGTCGCGCACGCGCTCGACGAGTTCGTATTGCCGGATCACGGCTGGGCCTTGGCGGTTTGTCGGGCCTGGCGGGGAGGGGCAGGGCCGCCCGGTGGGCCCTGCACCACAGCGCTCATGTGAGGGGGCTCACTTGCCCTGGTCGGCCATCAAGGCGCGC